>JAUIGX010000245.1 GCA_030432435.1 Alphaproteobacteria bacterium | reverse complement strand
CGCCGCCAGCTTCAGCCAGAACCTTCGTGATCGCCGCCGTCAGCGACGTCTTCCCATGGTCAACGTGACCAATCGTCCCAATATTGCAGTGCGGCTTATTCCGCTCAAATTTCGCTTTCGACATTTCACTTCCAATTCAATTTGGCAATTCAATTTGGCACTTCAGCTAGGCCGCGTTGTCTCAATACATCCCGTGCGAATACCGCTTTCGACTAGCGAATGGAGCGGGTGAAGGGAATCGAACCCTCGTCGTAAGCTTGGAAGGCTTCTGCTCTACCATTGAGCTACACCCGCCCGATATCCGCAGTCTTGCACCAATTTCGGAGGGCACCCTAACAGGATAAAAGCGCCTCGTCGCATTGGTTCGTCATAGTGGTGGAGGGGGAAGGATTCGAACCTTCGTACGCTGACGCGGCCAGATTTACAGTCTGGTGCCTTTAACCACTCGGCCACCCCTCCGCAACCCAAGGAATTCCTTGGCGAATTAGCCTTCCTTTGGACGGGCCACCAAGTAGGATTTTGGGTCCGCCTTGTCAACTTGGAATCAAACCGTTACGCCTTCGTCAAACAAGGTTTCTCCATTATGTCGAAAAATAAACCCCCGCGGCGCGCCCGTGGCCCCTCGCACTCTGCCCGCACAGCCCAGCCCAGGACTGCGCGTAAAGAAGCGCGACCTCAGCGCGCCCCGGACGAATTGTGGATCTATGGACACCATGCGGTAGCCGCAGCGCTCGCGAATCCGCAGCGTAAAATTTTGCGCCTGATCGCCACACCCGACGCGGCCGCCAAGCTAAACGACGATGCATCTATCCCGCGCGAACCGCTCGCTCACCTTAAAAACGCCGCGCGCATTGAAATTGATGCGATTGTAGGCCCGAACAGCGTCCATCAAGGCGTCGCCGTTCTTACCCGGCCCATTGGGTACGACCTTCCGGACGTTCTTGAAAAAATCTCGGTCAATCCCGAGGCCTGCGTTATGCTGCTGGATCAGGTTACCGATCCACATAATGTCGGCGCTGTTTTACGCTCTGCCGCCGCTTTCGGAGCCGCCGCAGTTGTCGCACCCGACCGCCACGCACCTGAAGAAACCGGCACCATGGCCAAAGCCGCCTCCGGCGCGCTCGATAAGATACCCTATATAAAAGCGGTCAATTTGGTGCGTGCGCTCGAGCAACTCAAAGAGGCCGGCTTCTGGACCGTGGGCCTTGCCGCCGAAGGGCCCAAGCCATTGTCCGGCGTTCCTTTAAAGGGACGTATTGCCCTGGTGCTTGGCGCCGAAGGCGAAGGACTACGCCGCCTGGTGCGCGAAACCTGCGACTATATTGCTTCGCTTCCGATGGCCGGTGACATGGAGAGCCTCAATGTCTCCAACGCAGCTGCAGTCGCGTTATATGAGAAAGCGCGGCAGTCGTCTGAAACATAAGATTTACGGCCGCATTTATTTTACCAATATTTCCCCGTGCATTCCCTTGCCCTTTTGATCGCATCGCCCTATCTTCGCGCCGCTTTCAGTCGGGGCCTCGCCCCCACAGGGGCCGGCGTAGCTCAGTTGGTAGAGCACCTGATTTGTAATCAGGGGGTCACGGGTTCGAACCCTGTCGCCGGCACCATTTTTTCAAATAAATTCAAATAGTTATGTGTGATTCGCCAAAGCACACGAATGTTGCACGGGCGATTTGGAAGCGATTTGGAAGCAGATAAGACGCTTTTATTTGAGATAATTTTTCGGATCGCCAAGGCGAGTATTCAGCTATTGAGCGCGAGCTGGCACAACTCACGAATAGAAGCGTTCATCAACTCCCGCATCTTTAGGTCATCGAAATAGGTCAAACGTAGCTTCAGATAGTGGGACCCTAGAACTCCAACTCCAGCGACGGACAAATCCTCTCCGATGAGGAAATGCTGCATTTTAAACGGTCCGATTTCGGTTTCGGGCCAGGGTGTTTCCGCATTAGGGTAAAGGACACGCACCTGATCACACACGGATAGAAACTCTCTGGCGATATCTGTCTGAAGAAACTGGTCCGACTGTCCATAAATATAGATCGCGGCCTTCGCCCCGATGGTGGAGTATTGAAGCGTGACGTCGAGCGCCGCCTGATCTGGCTTGTTGTCGATCAGGCTATCAAAGTGCCACCAGCAGATTTGAAATGATGCCTGGAATCTTGTGCGAGAATCGGCCCATTCGATGAATGGCGCATTTGCATTCGGAATTCCGTTTACGTGTCCAATGTCAAAATAGTACCCGCGCGTTTCCGTCACAATTTCGTCTGGCTTAAACAGAACAGTTTCAATGCGAAGACGTTGAATTGAGGGACCTACATCGTGAGCATCTTCAGCAGTCAAAAGTCGCCACAGCTCCCCTCTCCCTCGACTAATTCCGCGCAGAACGTTTAGTTGAGACCGCACGGCATTCAATACAGAGCAAGGCTCAATGACGAATGGATCATCCGCAGCACCAATGCCTTTGCTGATCAAGACTTCGATTCCGAAATCTGTTTTCAGTGCGTCTTTGAGGTTCACCTAACGGACTCCAAATGATTTACATCTGTAGATGTTACACTCGGCGCTGCTCACCTGATTGGTAGATACTTACAGCATTCTGTTATTCAGCAAAATGCTTCGGGGAGTGCATCAAATGGGCGCGTGCCGTATAAGTGGGAGTCTTTTATCGGGCGAAACTGCCCCATCAATCATAACTAATTTAGCGATACTAATAGGCCGTTGGCCATTACTCGATCTGGCACCCGCAGCAGCCCAAACATCATTACCTGGACCATTGTAAACTACACGCACGGGTCCGCCCTTGGGGCGGCACAACGCGATCATATGATCTGGTTCATGGCGAATAGCTATGGACTTGCCTTGGGTGAGCTTTATTTCCACCCGTCTGCCATCTTGAGCGATTGCATCATGGCCCAAGGTCGAAGCTGGATTCAGATCAAGTTCGAACATATAGGCGGCAACAACCTCACCCACACTGCCCACCAAATGGCCATCTAATGTGAATTTACGCCCAGGGAATATTTCTTCGAGTCGAGATGATGATGTATACAGCGAATCCAGCAGTGCCGTCACCTCACCCCAATCTATAATCATAATCCTTCAACCTTCTACAACGCTTTTTGCATTGCTGTATTCTTTGTAATCAGGGGGTCACGGGTTCGAACCCTGTCGCCGGCACCATTTTTTCAAAACATGCCTTAGCCCCGCGCGGCTTTAGAACACTCATCTTTTAAAGCTTCGGCGGCAGCAACCAGCTCCGACCTCGCATCGACTTGCAGTTGATGATGTGCGGAAGAGTCAGATTTTGCATATTTGGACGCAAGCCGTTCCACGTGCGCGGCCGCCTCGCCCACCTCATTTAACACAAACAGTCCCGCGGTTCCGGCCAGCATATGTGCTTTGTCAGACAAGGCCTGGACATTCTCTTCCAATTTTTCGCCGGTTCGTATTTGCACGATCAGGGCTTCAAGGTCGTCCGCGGCAGCATTTAAACTTCGCCGGAATTTTTTCTTCACGCCCGCAAGGCGCTCCTGCTTTGATCCGGCCGGTGCTTGAGCGGCGGCGCGATCAAGCAAACGTCGCACTTGATGTTCTATTGTCGAAGGGTCGAATGGCTTCGAGATAATGCCGGCGGGCTGAAGGTCCGCCAATTGATCAAGGATATCCGAGTCGCTATGCGCGGTTAAAAAAACAACCGGTGGCAGTGGCCTTAAGAACTCACGCAACGACTCCCAGGTTTCGCGCCCGTCTAACCCGGGCATAAGAAGATCGAGCAAAATAAGGCTGGGCTTAAAATCGGGGGCGGCCCTTACAGCGGCCGCACCACTATCATAGGTTTGAACGATTGCCGTACCGGACGCAGACAAAGCGTCTTTTACCACTTCCCGCACGAAGGGGTCGTCATCGACCACCATGATGCGAACCGGCGCAGGCCTCACACCTTGCTTGCCGCTTTCCTCATATGTCAGGGCTATCCGGTTCAATTTTCTCACATATCTCCGTCTAAAGCCTTACAAACCGCTTCTGCGGGGCCGGTTTCTAAATTAGCCTTCCAACTCGCGTAGGGATAGAAAATTTCATTCCAGGTTGTATAATTACCGAGATTAGAAATTCTAGGGTCATAACACAGTCAACCAAGTGCATAGGGTTCATGCTGAATTCCCCATCGAAAACAGAGGACTTAGTCGCACCGCCCCACATTGTTGTAGTGGAAGACGACCCGCATATGCGGGAAGTCCTTGAGATTTATCTGACCGGTGAAGGGTACCGCGTCACTGTAACGACCGATGGCCAGGAGATGCGCA
>JAUIGX010000023.1 GCA_030432435.1 Alphaproteobacteria bacterium | reverse complement strand
TTGCGGCTCTCTGGACCCTAAAAGGCTCCATTTAGCCTCAAGAGAGTGTTGAAGAAAACGCCGGACACTGTGTGTGTCCGGCGTTTTTTTTGTTTGCGGCGCCCGGCCCGTGCCTTCAACTCTAGGTCTTCAAGCGGCGATCTGTCGCGCCCCTGCTCAGTCCGTGTTATGCTTTGATATAGCTGAAATCAAGCCGTGAGGATCCGCTCAATGCTCATTCGCCAGAAGAAAAAATCCGATGTCGCATCCTACGAAATTACACCCCAGAAGCTGTATCTCGACCGGCGTCGTTTCATGGGGGGCATTGGGCTTGCGGCGGGGTCTGTGGCCCTTGGGGTGATGCCGCGAACGAGTGCTCACGGCGCAGTGTTGCCGCCCGGAGCGGGTGAGATACCCGGTATTGTGAACGGCTATAGCAAGCTTGGCGAGAAAGACGAACTCACGCATCTTAATGCTGTCACGACCTACAATAATTTTTACGAGTTTGGGACGGGGAAGGAAGACCCTGGTGTGAACTCTGGAGACTTCAAGCCGCGTCCCTGGCAGATCAAGGTCGACGGCTTGTGCGCCAAGCCCGGCACGCTTGATCTCGATGACTTTGTGAAACCTCATACAATCGAAGAACGCATTTACCGCATGCGGTGTGTCGAGGCGTGGTCGATGGTTATCCCGTGGGCAGGCATCCCACTCGGCGATATCGTAAAGCGCTTTGAACCACTGGGAAGCGCCAAGTACGTGAGCTTTGAAACGATCGTCCGTCCGGAGGAGATGCCGGGCCAGCGGCGCAGCCACATTCTTCCTTGGCCATATGTTGAAGGGTTGCGGCTGGACGAAGCTGCCAATCCATTGGCTATTCTAGCTGTAGGGCTTTACGGCGCCGTGCTCCCCAATCAAAACGGAGCCCCGGTACGGCTTGTGGTGCCTTGGAAATACGGATTCAAGGGCGTGAAATCTATTGTGCGTATGAGTTTTACCGAAGAAGAGCCAAAGAACACTTGGCAGGTTATGAATCCACCAGAGTATGGTTTCTACGCCAACGTTAATCCAACGGTTGACCATCCTCGTTGGTCGCAGGCTACCGAGCGGCGTATCGGCGAGTTTTTCCGCCGCGAAACGTTGATGTTTAACGGCTACCAGGAAGAAGTTGGACAGCTTTATGCGGGCATGGACCTTGCCAAAAACTACTAAGGCGGGGGAGATGCTAAACGCTCCGCTCTTCGACCATTGCAGTACTTAGAGATATGTCGGTCGATACAGTTTCATCTTCGACTCTTCGTGATCTAGTTCGTCGGGCTCTCAAACCGGTTGTTTTCATTCTTTGTCTGTTGCCTCTGGTCTGGCTTATTGCCCAAGGGCTGACCGGTGGCCTGGGCGCAAACCCTATTGAAGCGCTTATTCGTGGCCTTGGGGATTGGGCTCTTCGGTTCCTTCTCATTGCCCTCGCGGTTACGCCTGTTCGCATTATTACTGGCTGGCTTGGGATTGCTAGATTGCGCCGAATGCTTGGCCTGTTTGCCTTTTTCTACGTCATGTTACATGTGCTCAGCTACGTGGGGCTGGACCAGCTCTTCAATTTGGCTCGTCTGTGGGATGATGTTGTTAAACGCATCTACATCACATTTGGCATGGCGGCGTTTCTGATGCTGATTCCACTTGCGATAACCTCCACCGATAAAATGGTTAAGCGACTGGGGGGGACGACCTGGCGGCGTTTGCATCGCGCTGTGTACGTGGCCGCTATTGCGGCGACCATCCACTACTTTCTGATGATCAAGGCGGGCTACACAGAGCCTATGATATATGCCGCGATCTTGGCGGTACTCTTTGCCGTTCGTCTTTACAAAAAGTGGGCTTAGGCCAGAAAATTTCGGAACTTGTTTTCGCCAAGCGACGCTTTTCGCAACCTATCGGAAAAATTTGGATACACGACTCCAATCCTGGCGAGAACCTTGGATGGATAAATTTAGGGTTAAATCAGCCGTTGGTTATAGGCGGAGCTGGTCGCACTTAAGTTTTGGATGTGTTGAGGCGATTTACAACTTGCAGCCAAAGGGCGCCACTTTTCCAAGCCGCTGTATGTAGATGTTGTTTCGCGGTACTCACCGCATAATCAAAGGCCTTTGGGCCGTGAACTTTTTGAACTTGGTCTGCAAGGCTACGCGCGTCTAAGGCTTCTATAGTCTCGTTCATTTTTCGAACTCCGGTTGCTTCCGACCTACGATTAAATTGTATAGAGTCGAAAGCAATTTCGACAATATACGATAACGTGTAAAATTGAACTCGGCGGGCGAGCTGTTTCCACTGTTGGGGTTTTTTTCGAGCCGTGTATAAGATGCCCTCGGGGCGAACAAATCCTTGTGACATTTAGGTTATTTTTTAGCCTGAGGCCCCTGTTCGTATTGTCCGCGTCGAAATCGGTATGCCGAAAAAGAAAAGCGTATCACCTAAAACCTCTCCACCGTCTCGCGAGCGGGCGCCCTCAGTAGAGCCTGCGACGGAAGGGCAGGAAGTCCTGCATCAGGCCGCGCAAATTCTGAGCGCTGCGGCAAATGGCATCGTCGCGGTAAGCACGGACGGCGTTATTACCCTCGCCAATCCGGCAGCGGCCGATCTCCTTAATCGTGACGTCGCCTCTATGGCGGGAGTTAGCACTGATCGCGCTTTCGTATATGGCAACGGGCACGCTCAAGCAGGGTGTCCTCTGCCGCTCAAGCAGCAATTCGAAAATGGTCCGTACTATGAGGATCAGGAAGTGCACATGGCGCGAAGCGACGGCGAGAGCTTCGAGGCTGTCTATTCTGTTGCGCCGTACGAAGAAAACGGAAGTGTTTCGGGTTACGTCATCACTTTTCGCGATATCACGGCAAGACGCCGCGCGGAGTCTGCGTTGCGCCTGGCGGCCGTCGTGTTCGAGCATAGTCCGGAAGGTTTGGTGATCGCCGATGCTCGGCGCCGCGTCACAAAAATAAATCCGGCCTTCCAGCGGTTGGCGGCCGTCAAATCTCAAAACATTGTGGGACAAGAATTGGCAGATGTCCTGATGGGAGGGGCAGATACGTCCGGCGATGTTCTCGATAAGCTCGACCATAAAGATCACGCACTGTGGGAGCAGTGGTGCAAAAATAAGCGCGGGAAACGATACGCTGCGCGCATATCCATTGCGGTTGTCAGAGACGATGCGGGAGTGGTGCAGCAATACGTGGCGATGGTCGCGGATATTACCCAGCAAAAGCTGGACGAAGAAAAAATAACCTATCAGGCGAATTATGATCAGTTGACCAATTTGCCCAACAGAACGCTGTTTATGGACCGCCTTACCCGGCGGGTTCTGGAAGGGAAGCGGTCTAAAACAAGTGTCGGCCTGATGTTCGTGGATCTCGACGGTTTTAAAGCTATTAACGATACACTTGGGCACGATGCCGGAGATCAGTTGCTGGTCAATGCCTCTCGGCGTCTGGAGAAATGTATCCGTGAAGCTGATACGGTGGCTCGTCTTGGCGGCGATGAATTTACCGTGATTATGCCGCTGATCGATAGTTTCGAGGCGGCGGCCGTTGTCGCGGAGCGTATCATCCAGTCTCTTGCCGAGCCTTTTGACCTTGGCGGTCGAGAGGGGCGCATTTCGGCATCCATCGGGATTTCGCTGCTGCCGGCCCAGGCATCTACGGCGAGCGAACTTCTACATAATGCCGACGTGGCCATGTACCACGCCAAGCGGTTGGGGAAGGCCAACTATCAGTTTTACAAGCCGGAACTTGAAGCCAGTATCAAGGTGGCGGCCCGTGATCTTTAGGGCGGGAATTGGCACTTGCAATCCCTGGCCCTGTCGGCCAAAAGCAACCCACGATGACGATGGCCCTGGACGTGCTGTTCACCGCCAAATATCAAGGATTGACTGAATATATTGCTCATGAAGGACACGGATTTGACCACTCATCCGGCTGTTGACCACGCCGCTATGGCTAATGCTATTCGCTTGCTGGCGGCGGATGCTGTCCAGAAGGCGAATTCCGGACATCCCGGCATGCCCATGGGCATGGCCGATGTCGCAACGGTACTGTTCACGCAGTTCCTGAAATACGACGCGGCGGAACCGAAATGGGCAGACCGTGACCGATTCGTGCTCTCTGCCGGTCATGGCTCCATGCTGCTTTATGCTCTGATGTATCTGACGGGCTATCCCGACATGACCCTCGAGCAGATCAAGAATTTTCGTCAGTTGGGCAGCATCACGGCGGGCCACCCCGAATACGGCCATGTATCGGGTGCAGAGACAACGACAGGGCCGCTTGGACAAGGGCTGGCCAATGCTGTCGGTATGGCGCTGGGCGAACGCCTGCTGGCGGCCCGTTTTGGAGCCGAGGCGACGGACCACTATACATACGTCATCGCCGGTGATGGTTGCCTCATGGAAGGCATCAGCCACGAAGCCATCTCCATGGCGGGACACCTGAAACTCAATAAGTTGATTGTTTTGTTCGATGACAATCAGATCAGCATCGACGGACCGACAGACTTGGCGGTCTCTGATGATCAACGCAAGCGGTTCGAGGCATCGGGTTGGAACACCTGGGCTGTCGATGGGCATGACCCCGATGCGATTGCAGCAGCAATAACAGCCGCGCAGAAAAGCGATAAGCCGGCGATGATTGCGTGCCGCACTGTGATTGGCTTCGGTGCGCCGACGCTTGCGGGGACCGCGAAAACGCACGGGGCGCCTCTTGGCGCCGCAGAAATTCAGGGTGCGCGCGAGAAACTGGGCTGGTCCCATGCTCCCTTTGAGATTCCTGACGAAATTCTTGAGGTTTGGCGTGAAGCAGGTCGCCGAGGCGAGAAAGCGCACGCAGACTGGAATGCCCGGATAGCGGCGTTACCTGCCGATAAGCAAAGTGAATTTAGGCGTTTGATGGCGGGCGAACTACCCAAGGGTTGGGAGTCCGCAATCCTTGAAGCCAAGAAGAAGGCGTCTGCTGACAAGCCGAAGGTGGCCACGCGGGTGGCGTCCCAGACAGTCCTTGAGACTTTGACGGCGGCAGTCCCTGAAATGATTGGCGGGTCGGCGGACCTGACAGGCTCAAACAATACCAAAACAGCAGTGTTGCAGCCTGTGTCCGCTTCGGATTTCTCGGGCCGCTATATTTATTACGGCGTTCGCGAACATGGTATGGCTGCCGCGATGAACGGCTTGGCGCTGCATGGCGGCGTCATTCCCTACAGCGGTACTTTCCTGGTATTTACAGATTATTGTCGGCCTTCAATTCGGCTCTCGGCGTTGATGAATCAGCGCGTCATCTATGTGATGACCCACGATTCTATCGGCTTGGGCGAGGACGGGCCGACTCACCAGCCGGTCGAGCATCTGGCCGCGCTGCGTGCGATTCCCAATCTGTTGGTGATGCGTCCCTGCGATGCCGTTGAAACGGCAGAGTGCTGGGGGATTGCGGTAGCGGAAAATAAGCGCCCTTCGATCTTGGCTCTAACGCGCCAGGGCCTGCCGACGCTGCGGACTTCGCATACAGACGACAATCTGTGCCAGAAGGGCGGCTACGTCCTGGCGGACTCCAGCGGAAAACGTCAGGCGACGCTAATCGCGACCGGGTCGGAGGTGTCGTTGGCTATTGAGGCTCGTGAGAAGCTAGAGGCCGAAGGCGTGTCGACTGCGGTTGTCTCGCTTCCATGCTGGGAGTTGTTCGATGAGCAACCCGAGGCTTACCGCAAAGAAGTGCTCGGTGAAGGCTCTGTGCGTGTCGCAATTGAAGCCGCCGGGACATTCGGATGGGAGCGTTACGTGGGCGAATCTGGGGCTGTTATCGGCATGAGCGGCTTCGGTGCATCTGCCCCCGCACCGGCTCTATATGATCATTTTGGAATAACGGCGGACGCTGCCGTAGGTGCCGTCAAGGCGCGGCTTTAGGAACTAGTCCATATGGCGGTCAAAATTGCCCCAAGTATTCTGTCGGCCGATTTCGCCAAGCTAGGCGAGGAGATTAGGGCCGTGGACGCCGCCGGGGCAGACTACATTCATGTAGATGTCATGGACGGCCACTTTGTGCCCAATATTACTATTGGCCCGATGGTGGTGAAGGCCCTGCGGCCTCATTCAAAGAAGATCTTCGACGTTCACCTGATGATTGAGCCGGTGGACCCCTATATTGGTGCTTTCGCCGATGCTGGGGCGGATATCATCACGGTGCACGCTGAAGCCGGGCCACATCTCGACCGCTCTCTTCAGGTCATCAAATCCTTGGGCAAAAAGGCGGGCGTATCGCTCAACCCTTCAACGCCGACCGAAGTGGTGGAATACGTTCTCGACAAGCTGGACTTAATTCTGGTGATGACCGTCAATCCTGGATTCGGAGGGCAGTCGTTTATTGCGTCCCAAATCGAGAAGATTCGCCGCCTTCGCGCGCTGATCGGCGACCGTCCCATCGAGCTAGAGGTTGATGGCGGCATTAATCCGGAGACCGCGGGTCTTTGCGTCGCGGCCGGGGCAGATGTACTCGTGGCTGGAACAGCTGTTTTTGGCAGCGGCGAGTATGCGGACAACATTTCGCGGTTGCGTGAGGGTGCCACTTTAGGCACCTGATTCTATTGCAAAATTATTGCGGTTGCCGGAAAACCACCGCTTTCGGCCTGCGTTTGCAATAAAAGCTTCATATTTCTGTCACAAAAAGTTATGGGTCCGCCGATATGCATGGCGTGGTTTTTAATTCCTCCCTGTTCATGGAGAACACACATGCAATGGAAAGTCGCAGGCGCGTTTATCGCGGCAAGCTGTCTCGTAACCCTTCAGGCGCCAGCGGTCGAAGTTGATCCAACTCTAAAGGATTATTCCAAGTCATCAGGCGTCGAAGGCAATCTTAAATCCATCGGGTCCGATACTCTTAACAATCTCATGACGCATTGGGCGGAAGGGTTCAGAAAAGAATACCCCAACGTAAAAATTGAAATCGAAGGCAAGGGCTCGGGTACCGCACCCCCGGCGCTAATTTCCGGCACGGCGCATTTTGGTCCGATGTCGCGGCCAATGAAGTCCGGTGAAGTGGACGATTTCGAAAAGAACTACGGCTATAAGCCCACGCCAATGCGTGGCGCCGTGGATGCATTGGCTGTTTTCGTTCACAAGGATAACCCTGTTCAGTGCCTTTCATTGGCGCAGGTGGATGCCATTTTTTCAAAGACCCGCAAACGGGGTCTGGAGGAAGATGTGATCACGTGGGGGCAAATCGGGCTTACGGGCGACTGGGCTAATAAACCCATTTCGGTTTACGGACGTAATTCGGCCTCGGGTACCTACGGATACTTTAAAGAGGTCGCGTTGGCCGATGGAGACTTTAAAGACAGCGTGAAGGAGCAACCCGGGTCATCTGCGGTTGTTCAGAGTGTTGCGACCGATAAATATGCGATGGGCTATTCGGGCGTTGGCTACAAAACAGCGGACGTCCGCACCGTCCCGATTTCTGCAGACAACAGCGGCGAGTGCTTTGACGCAACTGCTGAAAATGCATACGAAGGTCAATACCCGATCGCGCGCTTTCTCTACATCTATATGAATAAAAAGCCCGGCAGCGCGCTTGATCCGCTGCGCGGTGAATTCGTGAAGTATGTGCTGTCCAAGCAAGGGCAAATGGCTGTTGTGAAAGATGGCTACTATCCGGTCCCTTCAGCGGTTGCGGATCAAGACTTGGCGACCTTTGATTTGAAATAAGCGGTTCAAAACTTCTGGGGATGGCACCGATGGTTCTCTGAACCATCGGTGCCGTCTCAGTTTTCGACTACCTTTTGTTGCTTAATGCCTGTTTGCTGCAAATAGGCCGCTATCAGGATACAGAACGTGCCCGCCGAACTCCCAATCAACGATCCAAGCTCTAGCTCCCCCAGTTCTAGGCGCGTTCACCGTCGCCCTATGACGACTTCGCGGTCCGTCATCGTGGCGGACAAGGTGGCGGACTGGACCATACGTATCGGGGGGATTGGAGTCATTGTCGCCGTATTCGGGATTATGGCGTTCTTAGCGCAAGTGGTGGTGCCGCTTTTTACCGGCGCTGCGGCGGGTGATGTGAAGACAACGTCTTCGGTCGCACGTGAATATCCGCCGCTCATGAATACAGTTGATGAATATAAAACGCTGGCAGTCTCGGTGGACAAAACCGGCGAAGTGCATGCGTTTCACGTGAAGACGGGCACTCGTTTAATTGCACCGGCTTTCGATCTCGAAGGAAAGACGCTTACAGCCTTTACGCGCACGCTAAATGGCCGGGATGTGGCCTTTGGATTTGCCGACGGGACGTTGCGCCTTGGGGCCTTGAAGGTTGGCGGGGCAGTGTCCGGGGCTGACGGCATGCCGCCCGGCCTGACAGACCTGGGAGACGGCGATTTCACAGACGGCCGGGATATCTACACACAGGTCGCAGGCGATCAAATCCGGCGGGTGTCGGTGGACATCGAGATTGAAGATGCGCAGCAAATTGCGCCGGAAGGCACGGCGATTACGGCTATCGATTATCGCCTGGGCGGTACGCTTGAGCGGCCAACGAAATCCTTTGTGACTGTCGACGCCGCCGGTGTTGCGCGATTGAGCCGCGCAGAGTCCAGAACGAATATGCTGACCGGACAAACCACGACGACTCTGACCTCGTCGGAACTTCCCGGGCTTCCGCCGGGTGTGCCGGTCTATGACGTGCTTATGACGGATAAGGCCGATCAAGTGTATGTGGTCGACCGCAATGGCGTTGTTTATCGCTACGATACGCGTAACTTCCGTCAGCCTGCGCTGGCGGAGCGAACAGAACTGCTTCCGAGCGGCGTCGCTGTGGGGGCTGTTCGTTTTTTGATTGGCGAGCAGTCTCTGGTTGTTGCGGGCTCGGACGGATCGGTAAACGTCTACTTTCGCCTCCAGGTGCCCGGCTCATCGACGACAGACGGCTTTGTGCTGACCCGGGCTCATACGCTTGAGTCGCATGAGACGGGCGTTATTGCGATGGATGCGAGCCAGCGGGGAAAGATGTTTGTCACGGCCGATGCCGTGGGCCGTATCTGGCTTCGTCACTCGACAAGTGAGCAGGTGATGCTGAAGCTTGCGCCGCCGAATTTGCCGGTTCGTTACTCTGCGCTGTCATTCGCGCCTCGAGAAAACGGCATAGTGGCCATAACGGAAAGTGGCGACGCGTATGCCTGGGATATCGATGCCCCGCATCCGGAGACAACGCTGAACACAATTTTCGGCAAGGTGTGGTACGAGGGCTATCCCGAGCCCAGCTACACGTGGCAGTCGTCGTCGGGTACGGACGCTTTTGAACCGAAGTTTTCACTTATTCCCCTGATCTTCGGGACGATAAAAGCAACCGTTTACTCCCTGCTGTTTGCTATTCCAATCGCGCTTGGCGCAGCCATCTACACCTCGGAGTTCGTCCATTACAAAGTTCGCTCGTACGTCAAACCGACGATGGAACTCATGGCGTCACTGCCGTCCGTTGTGTTGGGGTTCATAGCTGCACTCATACTGGCTCCGATTGTCGAAACCTGGATCGCTGCTGTTCTGCTTGCTTTTGTCGTTGTCCCGGCTGGACTGTTCTTCAGCGCGTACCTATGGCAGTTGTTGCCCGGCCCGGTAGCGCTTCGGTTGGGCGGGGTGCCCAAGTTTTCTTTGATGTTCGTCGCCGTGTTCGTATTCGGGTATGCAGCCTATTTAGCGGGCCCAGCCTTTGAGGCGCTGTTTTTCGCCGGCGATCTTAAGGCGTGGGCCAATGGGAACATTGGCTCTAGCATGCCGGTTACGGTTCTCATGGTTTTTCCGTTCATCTTCATGGGCGTGTATATCGCGTCTGAAGGATATGTGACCGGTGTTTTGGGCGCCATTTTACGCGGGCCCAACCGAGTTCGCGCCGGGCTGACCGACATGGCTCGCTGGGTTGTTACCCTAGTGGTCAGTGGCGTTCTTAGCTATGGGGCGGCGTACGCTCTTATTGCACTTGGTCTTGATCCGCGTGGCGGGGTTGTCGACACTTACGTGCAGCGCAACACCTTGATTGTCGGGTTTGCAATGGGCTTTGCCGTCATTCCGATCATCTACACGATCGCGGAGGATGCGTTGAATGCGGTGCCGGAGCATTTGCGGGCAGCCAGTCTCGGTTGCGGCGCGACACCCTGGCAGACGGCTGTTAGCGTTATCCTTCCTACCGCGATGAGCGGTGTGTTCTCGGCGATTATGGTCGGGATGGGTCGAGCTGTCGGCGAGACCATGATTGTCGTAATGGCGGCTGGAAACACGCCATTACTTGATTGGAACATCTTTAACGGCTTGCGCGCCCTATCCGCTAATATTGCGGTGGAATTGCCCGAAGCGGTTCGCGACTCAACACTTTATCGGATGTTGTTTCTGGCAGCGCTGACGCTGTTTATCATTACCTTTGTCGTCAATACGTTTGCGGAAGTCGTGCGCCAGCGGTTCCGTAAACGTGCGGCGCAGTTGTGAGGGCGGTGTTATGAGCGAAATAGCGCATATGATCGATCCAGCGAGCGCCGACGACACAACGCCGCAAAGGGCGCCGGCGCGTACAACCGATATGCGTTCGCGCGGCGAGCCGGCCCTGTGGAGTCTGGGCGGCGCGCTCGCGATCGGCATCATCATGATCATCAGCTTTCTTATGCTGGTGCTTTGGAACGGCATTGTAACGTTCATACCGAAACCCATAGCAGTGGTGACGGAATTAAACGGAACGGTTACGGCGGGCGAGCCTTTCCGTGCGGAAACCTTTAAGCCCGGGCCCGACGTGCTGGCTGAGTTGCCTGCGGAATGGCGGGCTGAAATCAGCGCCAATGATGGGTATGCACATAGAACCCTCTACCGCATGGGCAATTTCGATATCTATGGCGAAGATTTTAGATGGGTGCCTGACTTCTCTATTCTCGAGACCGAATATCGGGAGGAGATGCTTTTTGTGGAGCGCATGGAGTGGGGGCCATTTATCGGCACCATCAAGAGCTTCACTGTAGATGGCGCCGAGCACGCATTTACATCGGTTCACGATCCGGCTTTCGAAGCGGTGCACGAGATTTCGCGAGACCGCTGGCGTAAAATCGACGACATCGAACACAATGAAATCGGCGCGATCAATTATAACCTCGAGCGCGGGCGTCTCGACCTACGCAAAGTCGAGATGGCAAATGGCAAAGATAGCCCGGAGTACGTTGCTGCGCAGAAGCGCCTGGACTCGCAAAGCGTTGAGCTACAGCGGGACTACGACGCCTATGCGCAGCAAGTTCAGAAGATGCGGAGCGAGAATGCCCTCAATACGTTGACTTTGGTCGAGGTTGGAGGCCGGGAAGTAACTATTGAATTCTCCGAGCTCGTTCGCGCGTATGCGGCCAACGATTTGAGCGTGCTGCAGAGCGTTGCGGTTTATTTTTCACGGTGGTGGGAATTCCTTTCGGCGGAGCCGCGAGAAGCCAATACCGAGGGCGGGGTTTTCCCGGCGATCTTTGGCACGGCGGCTATGACGCTGTTGATGGTTGTTGCGGTGACGCCCTTCGGCGTGATTACAGCTCTGTATCTACGTGAGTACGCCGCTCAGGGTCGGCTTGTGTCGTTCGTGCGGATATCCGTGAACAATCTGGCGGGGGTTCCCTCCATCGTTTACGGCGTGTTCGGACTTGGCTTCTTCGCCTACGTGTTGGGAGGGTCGATAGATGCATTGTTCTATGCTGAACATCTTCCCAACCCGACATTCGGAACCGGCGGTTTGCTGTGGGCTTCTCTGACGCTTGCTCTTCTCACCGTGCCTGTTGTGATCGTTGCTACCGAAGAGGCGCTGGCCTCCGTGCCTAGATCAATGCGCGAGGGATCGCTCGCGTGTGGCGCTTCCAAGTGGCAGACGATCCGCTACATCGTTCTGCCGCGCGCTATGCCCGGCATTATGACCGGCGTTATTCTTGCAATGGCCCGCGGGGCCGGTGAAGTTGCGCCTCTCATGCTGGTGGGCGTCGTTAAGCTGGCACCGGAGTTGCCGATTGATGGAATGTTTCCATTCGTGCACTTGGAGCGCAGCTTCATGCACCTGGGATTTCATATCTATGACGTTGGATTTCAATCCCGCAATGCGGAAGCCGGTAAGCCGATGGTATTTGTCACCACAATGTTGCTGATTGCTCTTATCGCAACGATGAACACGACGGCGATTGTTATACGCAACCGGTTAAAACGTAAATTTTCCGGCAGTCAGTTCTAAGGAGTGTTTTGATGAACGTTGATACTACGCCGGTAGCTGGTCTTGATGCTGATTTCGAGAAGACTGCGTATCATATCAAAACCAGCGATGGTCCCATTCTGGATATTAAAGACTTGTGTCTGTGGTATTCGGAAACACAAGCGCTGTTCAATATAGATATGTCCATTGAAAGGGGTATGGTGACGGCCCTTATCGGCCCATCCGGCTGCGGAAAATCTACGTTGCTGCGGTCGGTGAACCGGATGAACGACCTGGTGGATGGGCTCAAGATCACCGGGCGTATAAAGTTGCACGGTGATGATATTTATGACCGATCGGCGGATGTCATTGCGCTGCGCAAGCGCATGGGGATGGTTTTCCAGAAACCAAACCCTTTTCCGATGTCGATCTTTGAGAATGTCATTTACCCCCTAAAGGTCGACGGCGTCCGCGACAAGGCGATTTTAGAAGAGACGTGCGAGCGCGCGTTGAAAAGCGCTGCGTTATGGAATGAAGCAAAAGACCGGCTCAATGAAAATGCGCTGGGGCTGTCCGGTGGTCAGCAACAAAGGTTGTGCATTGCCCGGGCGATCGCCGCCGACCCCGAGGTGCTTTTAATGGATGAGCCGTGCTCGGCTCTAGATCCGATCGCAACGGCAAAAATAGAAGACCTCATCAACGAGCTGGCGGGACGCTACAGTATCGTCATTGTTACTCATAATATGCAGCAGGCTGCGCGTGTTTCCGACAACACGGCGTTTATGTATCTGGGGCGTCTTATCGAGTACGGCGATACTGAGACGATTTTTCAGACGCCTGTTTCCCCTAAAACTCAAGACTATGTAACGGGCCGGTTTGGATGATGGAGCGGCATGCAATGATGGCTTGGAAGTTTACATTGAGCTCACGTAACTGGGCGGCAGGAGAAAACCGATGAAACCTACCGTGATGATCGTCGAGGACGAAGCGTCACTCGTCACTATGTTGAGATATAACCTTGAGAAGGAAGGTTATCTTGTCACTGAAGCCAGCGATGGTGAGGAGGCGATGACGGTTGCCGATGAAACGCGGCCAGATGCCGTTATCCTTGATTGGATGCTACCCCGCATGTCCGGGATCGAAGTGTGCAGGCAGTTGAGACGCAAGGCGGAAACCCGCAGCGTGCCGATCATTATTCTGACGGCTCGTAGCGAAGAGACGGATAAAGTGCGCGGCCTGAACGTCGGCGCCGATGACTATATGACGAAGCCATTCTCGATGCCGGAGTTGGTGGCGCGCGTACGCGCTTTGCTTCGTCGTGCAAAGCCGTCGCAGCAAAAAGGCCAACTGACGTTTTCCGACATTGTTCTCGATATGGATTCACATCGGGTTAGCCGCGGCGGCCAGTATATTCACCTCGGTCCGACTGAATTCAGATTGCTGCAGTACTTTATGGAGCGCCCCGGCACCGTATTTTCGCGGGAAGAGCTCTTGAACGGCGTCTGGGGGCCGGACATTTACGTCGAGCCCAGAACTGTAGATGTTCATATTCGGCGCCTGCGTAAGGCCCTGAACACCAATAACGGGTCCGATGTAATCCGGACTGTCCGTGCCGCAGGCTATGCGCTTGATAGCACAGGTGATCAAGCTGCCTAGTTCGTGACTTCCGATGACTGGTGGGACTAGGGCTGCTAATCGCTGTCGTAACTCACCAGGGCGGAAAACGGAACTTCAAGTTTGTCCCGCCCTTTAAGGAACGCGAGTTCTATCAGACAGGCAGCGCCGACAACGCTCGCGCCAGACTCTCGCAGCAGCGTCGCTGCAGCGACGAGCGTACCGCCCGTTGCCAGCAGGTCGTCTAGAATGACAACGCGCTGTCCAGGCTTTACAGCATCGTCCTGAATTTCGACGATGTCGGTACCGTATTCCAGGCCGTATGAGTGAGACTTGACCTGGCCCGGTAGCTTGCCGGACTTGCGAACCATCACGGTTCCACAATTGAGCGGTAAGGCCAGAGGTGCCGCGACCAAAAATCCACGCGCGTCCACAGCCGCCAAAACGTCCGGCTGCCAGGGCCTGACCAAATCGGTCATGCGTTCAACTGTCGTTCGCCAAGCTTCGGCATGCCCGATGAGGGTGGAGATATCGAAAAAGTTGATGCCAGGTTTGGGAAAATCCGGAATTTGGCGAATGTGCTGTTTTAGGTCCATAGGTTACGGTCTTTCTAAGCGGCGGAAGGAGGAGGTATCTATAAGGGGAGAGTTGCGCTGTGTAAGTTACTTTTAACTGCGCTGCGCCACGCGGGGACCCTTTGGTGACAGTAATAGTTGTCCACAAAAGCGACTTTCTCGGCGCCCACGCGTTATAGGATTGCTGGGAAGCTCTGATACTTGCAATAGGCTGGCGTTAAGGGCGTACGGTGCCTCCTTCCCGGCGAATTTGGCGCGGAAAATAAGGATTTCACCGTTGCTCGCAACTTTTGTTCGTGTATCATGCGAAAAACACCCCCTGACAATACAACTGAGGGGCGATATGCGAATTTGCGCTTTGGTAGTGGCTGGGAGATGGCCTGAGCCAAAACGCACCGTGACTTCAGGTGCGGGGGGTGGTTTGTGACAGGACTAACCATGGACGACGTCAATCGTTTGGCACAAGATCCTTCGCCCGTTGCGCGCGCGGCAACCGCCTTAAAACTCGCGCAGCAGTTCAATGTGAGCAACTTCAACCCTGAGGAACTGCAACTTGCAGAGCAGATATTCAGGGTCATGGCCCGTGATGCGGAAGTGCGCGTCCGTGAAGCCCTCTCCGTAAATCTTAAACACAATCCTTTGCTACCGCACGATGTGGCTGTGGTCTTGGCAAAAGATGTTGAGTCCGTCGCGTTGCCAATATTAAGCGTGTCGGATGTATTGACCACGGAAGACTTGGTCGAGATCGTGCGAAGCCAAGGAACGCCGGCGCGGCTTGATGCCGTTGCCGGGCGCAAACAAGTCCCTGCAGAAGTGTCTGACGCCATCGTTGATATTGGATCAGAAACGGTGATTGCGAAACTACTGTCCAATACGGGCGCTGCATTTGCCGAGGAGACGTTGCACCGAGTTGTAGATAAATTTGGTGAAAACGAAGACATTCAACGCCCGCTAGTTCACCGCGCGGTCTTACCCATTACAATTTCTGAACGACTTGTTGCCCGCGTCGCGGATCACTTGCGCGCTCACCTTCTGTCCAAGCACGAGATTTCCGCCGATTTGGCGCTTGATTTGATTCTCCAGAGCCGGGAGCGGGCAACCGTCGGCATTGCCATGGGCGTTGCCGACGAAGGGTTGGCCGCTTTGGTCCGCCAGCTTATGGACAAAGACCGCCTCAGCGCTTCGCTGGTGCTGCGCACAATCTGTATGGGGAACTTGAGATTTTTCGAGCATGCCTTGTCGCTTCTGTCCGGATTGCCGCTTAGCAACACTCGCATGCTGATCCACGATCCGGGAAGCCGAGGATTTCAAACCGTTTGGTCTAAAGCGAACTTACCGGACTCGTATTTTTCAGCTGCACGGGCCGCGCTTGAGGCCGTTGCGCAAACAGAACTTGATGGCCGCGCCTTAGATCCCGAGCGGTATTCGCGCCGTATCATTGAGCGTGTGCTGACCCAATATGAGAGTGACGGGGTTGAGTTCGAGGACGACGATCTTGAGTATTTGTTGGCGAAGGTAAACGATCTTCCCGCGAACTCGTTCGGGGTTCATTAGGGCGGCCTACCATTCTCCCGTGTTTGGCATTGAGGCCCAGGGCTCTTGCGGCGGCAACGCCTCGCCGGATTGTAGCAATTCAATAGATATATTGTCCGGTGATCGCACAAACGCCATGCGACCGTCGCGTGGTGGGCGATTAATGACGACACCTGCGTCCTGGAGACGCGCGCAGGTTTCGTAAATGTTGTCTACTTGGTATGCGAGGTGGCCGAAGTTGCGCCCGCCGTCGTATGTTTCCGGATCCCAGTTATAGGTGAGTTCCACTTGCGCGGATTCATCGCCGGGAGCTGCGAGGAACACGAGGGTGAAGCGGCCCTTCTCGTTTTCGGTACGCTTAAGTTCCTTAAGGCCCAATTTATCGCAGTAGAACGCCAGAGAGTTCTTGAGATCGGAAACGCGTACCATGGTGTGAAGATATTTCATTGTCGCCCGTCTGGTTGGTTGTGGATTAGTCACCATAGTGCTTGGAGCTTCCTTCGCAAGCGGGGGCCCCGGCATTGCTGATAAGTTAAAAATTTACAGCGGCTTTAAACCGATAGTTGTGCTACTAACGTTGCGGATATTCGATCATTTACCGCGGTGGGGCGCAAAGACCTCGATGGGCAAACTGGTGTTTGTTTCACTTGCAGCAGCGAGAAATCTGCGGCGGGTCGGCGGGGCAGATGCCGGGGTCGCGGCGCTGGCCGTGGCGGGGGCGATTTCTATCGTTGCCTTTACGGCGCTGGCGCTTTTTCTGAGCGCTTTCGCAGGCACGCGTGCGTTGGAGCGTGCACAATCAAGCGCGGGGAGCGGCAGTTCCACTATACCCGCGGTGCGGGCTTATTTCTATCAGCAAGCAACGCCCATATTGCCCTGTCCGGACCGTGATCTGGATGGAATTGCCGAGGCTGCGTGCGATGGCGGCGGGAATGCAAGATCGGGAACCTTGCCGTGGGCGACGCTTGGTCTCAGCCAGCAGGATGCAATCGACGGCAATGGCAAATATTTCTCGTACGTGGTTTCCAACACGGCGCGAAATGTCTGCTTCTCGGTTGAGAACGATTACGACGCGACAGACGTCGAATTCACCGGCTCACTCATTGAGGCGACCGACCTTGAATTAATCACCACTGCGCAATCCGCCGGCCAGGGGCGCTATGTGCCTTTTGCCATCATCAGTCACGGTCCCAACGGATACGGCACGTTCACTGAAGGTGGCACCGCAACGCCTGTACCGCCTGCCGCACATACATTTGAGGACAATAACGACAACGATAATCCAACGGTGCTCTACACCGGCCCTCGCAATGAATCCGGCACAAACCAGTTCGACGATGTGGTGATCGCGCCGACGCGGGCAGAGATGCAATCAGCCTGTGAAACATTGACGCCCGGACAAGCGTTAAATGCCATCCTTTCGGACAATTTCGATAGCGGCTCAGCAGGGATCAACTCTGCAAAGTTTTCCACCAGTGCAACCGACGCGCCGACAAAGACACGTGATGCCAACAACAATGGTGTCGCAAGCTTTTCGACAGCTAATTCCTACCTGGCTACGGCGACGACTTATGATTTTAGTCCTGCGGCGCGACCTGTATATGTCGCCGCGTTGTGGACGCCGAACCCGGGTCTTGGGGCGACCACCGCAGGTTTTTCTCTAGCAACGCGGGCCACCATCGCCGATTTGGGCGCGGGAACGGATATTTTCAATCCCCTCGGCCTGACATTCAGGTTCGACGACCGCGACGGCAACACAAGTTCCGATGTCGGTGTGCTCAACAATATAACTATCCGCGACAATACCGGCCAACTGGCAATTAGCGGCGGTCAATACACGCTTATCAACGGCGAGACCTATTTGATCGAAGTTTTCGACAATGGCGATGACGTATGGATGCGCATTACGCAAGACGACGACGTCACCAATACCGCCTTCGCTTCGACGACCAACATCACGTCTGATTTGACCGGCGATCAACGTGTCGTGTTCATCAACGGTCCTGTTCAAAGCTATATTGATGAAGTTGTTGCCGGAGTGCCGATGTTGGCATTGGAATTGGACGGCGACGGCGACTATGTGGCCACAGCGGGCAATGACAACGGAACGGCCACTGGAGATATTACGCTCGAAGCGTGGATAAAACCGAAGTCGCTGCCGCGGCCAGTCACATCACCTGACCCCGTAGAAGAGGCCGTGGTTGTGTCTCAATGGGATGATGATGATGACGCCGTTAGTTCGTATCGTCTCTATCTCGACGGAGAACGCAACGGGCAATTGGTTTTTGAAGTTGCAGGCTCCGATGGGAGTAATCCCGCAGTGGACACATTCAATCTCGGTTTTCGTCCAACTGTAAATGAATGGGCCCATGTCGCTGTTACCTATGACGGCGCGACGCAGGCCATGCGCTTTTATCTCAACGGCGTTTTGGCTAGGTCCGCTACAGGAACCGTCGAGGGCGTTAGAGCCGCCGCGCAACATTTCGCCGTTGGGGCGGATTCCGTAACCACGCCGCCGCGGCATTTCTTTCACGGGAATGTTTCGGACGTGCGCGTGTGGGATGACGTTCGGGCCAGCGACGAGATTCAAGAAAATTTCCAAACGCGGTTAACCGTCACCACAAACCTCGTGGTGAATTGGCTGTTCGACCGGGAGTCCGGAGGGCTAGCGGCAACGACGGCGGCGGCGACTCCGTCGGGGACGGGGACAGCAAGTGCTGCGTTTGTCGGTAACGCGGCTTATGTACCGACGCTAGCGAACTACTTTCGACCGTTCTCGACCACCTTCTGTCCTGCGGGTACAGTTGTAACGCCGTATCAGTGCGACTTCCGCTCGGTTGGAACACAGTCCATCAATATTCCTAATAGTCTCCAATCCGTTTACGCCAAAGTTTGGGGTGCTGGCGGCGGCGGGTATGACGTGGGCTCGAATGAGAGTGCTGGCGGTTCCGCAGGATTCTCGGCCGGTCTTATTGAAAATATAGGCGGTACTCCAATCGCCGGTGCAACTGTCGATATCGCCATCGGCGGCTTCGGCGTCGGCAGTACGAGCACTGCAAATGGCGGCGGCGGTGGTGCGGCCTCGGGAATAATGCTGCCTGCGAGTACGTCGGCGCTGACAGCCGGTGGCGGCGGTGGTGCCGGATATAGTGCGTCAATTTTGTCGGGATGTAGTTTAGTTACAGGCACTGCGAATCAGTGCGGTATCGGCGGTGCGGGTGGCGGCGCCAATGCAGCATCAAGCCGTCCCCCTGACGCCTCGACCAACTGTGGTGGACGCCCAGGCGGTAGTGCCGCTGCCACTGGGCCGGCGGTTGCTCTGGTGTGTACCGGAGGCGGTGCCGATGCATCCGGGTCTGATGGTGGTGCCGGCGCTGTTGCCAGTACCGGAGGGCTCTCGGACGCGGGCAATGGCGGTGATGCGTATGCGAACGTTTCGGCACCTGGTGCAGGCGGTGGCGGCGGTGGTGCTGTAGGCGGCGAGGCTGGCGGCCTTCAAATTCTTCCGACGGATGTTCTCCAGGCGCCAGTTGGAGGATTCGGGGGCGGCGGCGGCTCTGGCCTTGCAAATGCAGGGGTGACCAATCCAAGAGGGGAAGCTGGGGGGACATCTGTCGTCTACGACGTGGATTCTAGTCGTTCAGGTGATCTTCAACCCGAACACGCGAGTGCTACTCAAAGAAGGCGCATAGTTAACGTAACGCCGAATACCACGGGCTTGGTGGCAGGGGCTTCTATAAGCGGCAGTTGCATTCCTTCGGGAACCACCATTAGCAGCATTGTCAACGCGAGTACGATAGCAATGGATATGGAGGCCACCGGATTAGACGCGAATTGCCAGGATGTGTCTCTTTCGATTACATCTGCCACGGGAACAGTTAGCCCTGTTGCCGGCGGCGACGACGACCCAGATTATTCACCGTCGTATCTAAACGCGACGCCATCTCAACAAAATCCTGGTCGGGGCGGGAGTACGGGTGCGAATGTGAGTGGTCGTGCCGGGGCCATTGTCTTGAAGTGGTAGTCGCACGCGTATCTTATTCCTTGCGCGGATCGTAGTTATTGTCCCAGCCCTGCAGGAATTTTTCGAGGTCGGCATCAGCCTTTTTCGGCAGCACGATTTTGAGAGTGACGTACTGATCGCCGGCATCCTTGCCTTTCGCGGTAATGCCTTTGCCTTTAAGGCGCAGGCGCGCGCCGCTGCTTGAGCCTTTGGGCACGCTGACCGTCAAGGGACCATGCACTGTCTGTACGTCTACTTTGTCGCCGAGCACGGCTTCCTTCAGCGATACGGGAAGATCTATGTGAATGTCATTTCCTTCGCGGCGAAACTTGGCATGAGGTTTGATTTTGACCTCGATCAGCGCGTCTCCAAATTGCCCATTCGCGCCCTGGCCGCCCTGGCCTTTAAGACGAATAGTTTGTCCGTCGGAAATTCCGGCCGGTATATTGACGTCTAGTGATCGCCCTCCTGGCAAGGTCAGGCGTTTCTTTGTGCCAATTGCTGCATCTATAAAATCCACGTCCAGGGCAAAGCGCATGTCGTTGTTTTGGCTTGCTCCCGGACCCGGCCCAGCTCCGCCCCCAAATGGATTTCCTCCCCCTGGCCCCCTGCCGCCTCGAAACATGCCGCCAAAAAGGTCGCTCAGGTCTTCAAAGGCAAAGCCGCCGCCTTGCGGACCGCCGCCTCCAAATCCCTGGGGGCCGCCGCGCGCACCACGATTGAAGGGGTTCTGTCGAGCTTCAGCCCCCGAGTTGTCGATTTCGCCCCGATCAAATCGAGCGCGTTTGGTCGCATCCCCGATAATGTCGTAGGCGGCGTTTAAATCCTTGAACCGGTCTTCAGCTTTCTTGTCGCCCGGAAAGAGGTCGGGGTGCGACTTCTTTGCCATTCGGCGAAATGCTTTTTGAATTTCGTCGTTGCTGGCGTCTTTCTGGACGCCCAGCACTTCGTAAGGATTGCGGGCCATTTGTCTAACAGTTCCATTTTTTCCACATATTAAATGCGGTCGCCGTCAGTGTTTGTAAAGCGGCTTTGCCTTAAAACCTAGTCCGGACCGGGCGCAGCCATGTTAGAAACGTGTTCGCACTGTCTTGCCGTCGTGGGACGTGCAACACGGCGGATTGAATGAAAGGAATCGCTCCATGCTCATAACGCCATTGCCCCGACTGTTCGCTACAGTTTTTGGTTTGCTTGTTGTCGCCGGAGGAGTGCATGCGGAAGACGCAGGTATCAAGCGCACGGTGTTGCAGCGGATTGATGTCGTAGGCACGGCCTATGAATGCGTTATGGGTAAGGCTGATATTCCGCCGGGGATGTCCATCGGGCGTCATATCCATCACGGTGTTGAAGTTGGGTATATTTCGGCCGGAGCAATTGAGCTGATGATTGAGGGACAAGCCCCCCTGCATTTAAAAGCCGGAGACTCGTACGCTATTCCTGCAGGCACAGCCCACGATGCCGCAAATACAAGCGGTTCGATAAGTACGGCCATGGCCACGTGGGTTGTTGAAAAGGGCAAGCCTTTGTCTCAGCCATCTCCATAAGTATCTAATATATAATACAAATTTATGTAATTGCCGGATATTTCTGTCTGTTTGTTACGTGCAGATACAATTTGGTTGGTTGCAGCCAGAGGCGCAGGTTCTTAGGGTTGGCGGCGAATCTCGGCCCATCCAGAGGCCGGGGCTGCATTTCCCCAGGGAGGAAGAGTATGAACGCCCGAATTCTGAGCACATTGCTCGGCTCAACATTTTTATTTGCTGTAAGCGGCGCGCCGGTTGCCATGGCGCAGGCCGTCAAAATTGACTCTGACGACATCGGCGGCGTGGTCACCGGTGATAATGGTCCGGAAGCTGGCGTGTGGGTGATCGCGGAAACGTACGACCTCCCAACGCGCCACGCCAAAATCGTCGTGACCGACGATCAGGGTCGTTACGTTATTCCAGATATGCAATCCGCTAACTATCAGGTGTGGGTGCGCGGATATGGTTTGGTTGACTCTGACCCCGTTGAGTCCGCTCCGGGCAAGATTGTTAACTTGAAGGCTAAATCGGCGCCGACGCCGCAAGCTGCGGCAGAAGTTTATCCGGCTCACTATTGGTTTTCGTTGATCGAAACACCGGCCAAAAGTGAATTCCCCGGCACCGGTCCGGAAGGAAACGGCATTTCCCCTGCATTTGCGACCCAGCAGGATTGGATCGGCCATGTGAAAGAGCAGTGCCATTTCTGTCATCAGCTCGGCAACAAGGTTACACGGACATCGCCGGACGTGGGCAATGCGGTTGAAGCCTGGGATCAGCGCGTTCAGAAGGGCCGTAGCCCTGATGATGTTTTCCACGACGGCGCGGCCCAGTACGCCATGCGCGGTCCGATGTTCGGTTCGGTAATGAACAATAACATGACCCGTTTCGGTCGTGCGCGCGGTCTCGGCATGTTCGCCGATTGGACCGATCGTATTGCTGCCGGTGCGGTGCCTGAAGCGCCGAAGCGTCCTGAAGGCATCGAACGCAACGTTGTTGTCAGCCTCTGGGATTGGGGCGGGGGACGCTTCATTCACGATGCGATCACAACGGACAAGCGTAACCCGACCATCCATGGAGATGGGCGAGTGTTCGGTGTGCAGCAGCTTTCCGGCATGGTCGCGACGCTCGATCCGAAGACGTCCGAGCTTGATGAGTTCGAGCTAGAGGGCTTGTCGGGAGAATGGAACCCCAATGCCAACGATCATACGTCCACCATCGACTCAAAGGGCCGGCACTGGATGTCCAACACCGGTGCCATCGAAGGCAAGGCGCATGACTATTGCACCAATGGAGATCTGAGTCCCTGGGCTGCGCTTTTCCCCAAGCAGCAGCGTGGCGGGCAGATGATCTCGGTGTTCGATCCGGAAACACATGAGAGCGAAGCTATTCCCGTTTGTTTCGGGACCCACCACTTGAACTTCACGTGGAAAGGCGAACGACTTTATTACAGCGGTGATACTGAAGTCGTTGGCTGGATTGACGTTGATGTGTGGGACGAGACCAAGGATCCTGCAAAAGCCGTGGGCTGGTGCCCGCTCGTGCTGGACACCAATGGCGATGGAAAAATCACGCAGGACCGTACGCAGTGGAATGTACTCAAAGAAGGTGGTTCTGCGAGTGCCGAAGGCGTGCAAGGCGGACCTGATTCGGCTCGCGTCGATAACCGTGCGTCATTCGATCCTGACAAGGATACACGTGTAACCGGCTTTAATTATGCCAACGGCATAAGCCCTGTGGACGATTCTTACTGGGTGGCCAAGTACACGCCGGCGGTGCCTAGCGGCATCATCCGCCTTGCTCCGAATGCGCAGAAACCGGAAGACTGCCTGGCCGAGTATTATGAGGCGCCGTTGGTTGACGGTGAATACATGGCGTTCAACGCCCGCGGTGCGGACGTGGATGCGAATGGTATCACCTGGGTGGGTTATGGCACCGGTCAGATCGGTCGCTTCGACCGCAGTCAGTGTAAGGTGTTGAATGGTCCGACCGCTCATGGTCAGCACTGTCCGGAAGGTTGGAAAATTTACGACACTCCCGGCCCGAAGATGGCCGACACGAACGTAGGGACCGACTACTTCTACCAAGCTTGGGTGGACCATCATAACGTCTCGGGTCTTGGGAAAGGCACTGTGCTCTTCCCGAATAGCGCGGGTGATGAACTCCTGGCGTTTGATTCGGAAGCCGAAGAGTTCATTCAGTTGCGCCTTCCCTATCCGCTGGGCTTCTACCCCCGTGGGTTGGACGGTCGGATCGACAATGAAAAAACCGGCTGGAAGGGTCGCGGCTTGTGGTCGACCAACGCGATCTTGACCACGTGGCATCAAGAAGGCGGCGAAGGTTCCAGTGAGATCATGACGCACTTCCAAGTTCGTCCGAATCCTCTGGCTCACTAAAACGCAGCTGCGTTTAGTTTAACGACGGTGCGGCCCTCTCTTTGCAGAGAGGGCCGTAACTGTTTGCGCTTCAATGAATCTCGTGGGTTGTAACAACGCAGAGATAGCGGGTTCAGCTAACAAGCGTTAGGCGCTGCTGCGCGGCAAAATGCGGAAAAATCCCTACTTTTCGATGATTCTTGGTACGGAATTCCCGGATTTGCACCAAATCGCAAGGATAATGCGGATTGTAAGCCCTATATTTAAGCCATACAGATGGAGTGACTCAGACCTGATCATGGGTTTGGTCGGTGTGGGTCTTATTGGCTGCTCGTATAGGGCGTCAGCACAAACGAGGAGGAGTTCGTAAAGTGCACTCGTTATTAAGAGGTAATTTTTCATATAGCGGAGCTGGATTTGGCTCTGTCCTCCGCGGGGGCGCTTTTGGCGTTGTAGCGGCTGTTTTGGTAGCGGGCTGTTCTGCGCCGTCCTCGCAAGATGACGTTGCGTCCGCGGCGATGCAAAGCTCTGTGGTTGAGCCCGCGAGCGACGGGACTCCTGCGCGTTTGCGTTTGATTACCTCGGAGCAGTATCTGAACACGCTGGCGCATACGTTTGGACCGAGCATTGAT
>JAUIGX010000022.1 GCA_030432435.1 Alphaproteobacteria bacterium | reverse complement strand
AAATTCCACTCTGTGGAAAATATGCCGATGTTCACCTACGGCGGCGCTGGCGGACGGATGAAAACCGGCCTTCACGTGCCGGCTCACGGCGACACCACAAGCCGCGTTGGTTTGACGATCATGCAGGCACTTGGCTTGCCCATCAGCCGTTGGGGCACGGAGTCGAACGATACGTCACGGACTATTACCGAGGTTATGGCTTAATTCGACGTCGGTGGGCCGTGAGCGTTAAGTTTTGATCCTGGCTGCACGTGTGGCTAGGGCCAAGCCCAATGGGAGAGGGTGTTATATGCGTATGAATGTGTCGGCATGGACCGGTGCCGTTATTGCCGCAGGTTTGTTGGCGGGATGTGCTGCCACGGGTGAATACGCTGGAAGCAATAGCGGCATGCAAAGTGCTGCTCGTACAGTGCCGCTTGCAACGCCGCCGGGCGTGACCGTCCAACTTGCGGGAAACACAGGCTTTACGCTGATCATTGGCTATAGCATCGGCAAGGGCTCGAACCAGACTTGGGCTTATGCAAACTCCGAGGGCATGACGCTCTACACATCGGCGATGGACAAAGAACCCGGTGTTTCGTCGTGTTACGGCGAGTGCGCGAAGCAGTTTCCACCTTTCATCGCGCCGGAAAACGCCGAGCCGGTGGGGGCCTGGTCGTTGATAACGCGTGATGATGGCGCCAAGCAGTGGGCTGTGGGAGGTAAACCGCTTTATACGTTCTTTAAAGATGTCGAAATCTCGGATGATTATGGAAAGAACGTTGACGGCATATGGGATGTTGCTGCTTTCGCACCTTCAGCCGAAATAGAGATGCCCCCCGGGTTCGATATCAGAGAAATTCCTGATGCGAACGGGCATGTTCTGGTCGATGTCGAGGGAATGGCGCTCTACACTCTAGATGTGAATACTCAGCGGCGTGAGGCCGCGTGCGCGTCGGCCGTTGATCCATGCAATGGGTCGTGGACACCATATGCAGCGCCTGTGCTTGCAATTCCAAGCGGCGATTTTTCAACTGTTCAGCGCAGCGATGGCATTTTGCAGTGGACCTACAAAGGCGAGCCGCTTTTCACCTATGATCGAGATATCGAAACCGGCTTTGCCACGGGCATGGATGTTGACGACAACGTGCGAATTGCATCGGTTGTGCGCTACTTCAAGCCGCAAAACGTGACCTACCAGCAGACGCCGGGGCAGGGCATTGTCCTCGCCGATGAAAACGGACTGACGCTTTATCGTCGTGACGCCTATGTCTATCAGCTGGGCGGTCATGGTCTTCGTCGCGGCATCGAGCCTCGCGCGGTTGTTGGCCGCGATATAGGCACCAGCATGGCCGGGTGTGATGCAAGATGCCAAGAGGTATGGATTCCTTTCGAAGCGCCTGCCGATGCCAAGCCGTCCGGGTTTTGGGATGTGCTGACGCGTGAAGATGGCACCAAACAGTGGGCCTATAAGAGTTATGCCCTGTATCGCTATGCAGAAGATACGGAGCCCGGACAGCTTCTGGGGAACGACTACTACGATTTCACAATTAGCGATAATCCTCAGGTGGCTTCAACTCGTCCCAGCCGTATGACCGCGGCAGGCGCCCTGTACTGGATATATGCTTATCCATGATTCGAGGGTGCTGCGCGGGAACACCTAGGTGTTTTATCGCGTTGCAATGGCTTTAGTTCGATTTACGATTTCTGTTTTTATGGGGATTTGCGCTTTCGCAAATCCTGTCGCCGCCGACCCCACACAAGATTTGGCGGTGGGTTACGATGCTTATCTCCGCGGCGATCATGATGAAGCCGCCGCGCGATTTCTAGAAGCCGCGGAGAACGGAAATGTCACGGCACAGGACAGTCTAGGCGTGATGTACGCCAATGGCGAGGGCGTGCGCCGCGACTATGCTCTGGCGTTGATGTGGTTCGAGATCGCGTCGGGTAACGTACCGGAGGCAGATACGCTTTGGCGGGCGCGTTTGGCCGATTTTAAGGCCGGGGCTGCCATCCATTTAACACCCGCGCAGGTCTCCGAAGCCCAGAAACGAGCCCGCGAATGGAAACCGGCGCGCTAAGCACCGCATGGTTCCTTAGGCAGGGGTGCTTGACTGGCCATGGTCCTCAGCCCACAAGTGCGCATATGAACCTCGTGTCCACACAGCCAAAGCCACTTTTTGCTCACCGCGCCCCGGTTCCCGCCGGACGTGCCGCGCCTTTCCTGCCAATGTCGCGGGCGGAGATGGAAGCGCTAGGGTGGGACGCTTGCGACATTATTGTGGTCACGGGCGATGCATATATAGATCACCCCAGTTTCGGCATGGCGATCATCGGAAGGCTGCTTGAAGCGCAGGGGTTCCGTGTCGGGATTATTGCGCAACCGGATTGGCAAAGCGCCGAGCCTTATAAAGTGTTGGGCCGCCCCAAATTATTTTTCGGAGTTACCGGCGGGAACATGGACTCCATGGTCAACCGCTACACTTCCGATCGGCGGTTGCGTCACAACGATAGTTATACGCCGGACGGCGTGGGAGGGAAGCGGCCGGACCGCGCGGTCATCGTCTATGCTCAGCGTTGCCGTGAAGCTTTTCGCGATGTGCCGATTGTGCTGGGTGGTATTGAAAGCTCATTGCGGCGTATCGCCCACTATGACTACTGGTCCGATAAAGTGCGCCGCTCCATTCTTGCCGACGCGAAAGCCGACATCCTTCTATACGGGAATGCCGAGCGCGCGATTGTAGATGTTGCCCACCGCATGTCTTCGGGCATGTCGCCTAAGGACATGGATGATCTTCGGGGTATTGCATTGATGAAGTCCGCAGTCCCGGAGGGATGGGCGGAAGTTCCGGCTGACGACGTCGAGAGTAGTAGCGAAGGGGCGCAGAGGGGCGGACCAAATTCTGTAGTGCGATTGCCATCCTTCGAAGTCGTCGAGAAGGATAAGGAAGCTTATGCTCGTGCTTCTCGCGTCTTGCATCGTGAGAGCAATCCCGGAAATGCACGGCCATTGGTGCAAAAGCATGGTGACCGCGAGTTGTGGGTTACGCGGCCTCCAATCCCGTTGACGACGCCAGAAATGGACGGTGTCTACGACTTGCCCTACGCCCGGGCCCCACATCCCTCGTACGGGGATGCGAAGATACCGGCGTGGGATATGATTCGATTCTCGGTCAATATCATGCGCGGCTGTTTCGGCGGCTGTTCCTTTTGTTCGATTACTGAACATGAGGGACGTATTATTCAAAGTCGCTCTGAAGAATCTATTCTGCGCGAAATAGAGACCATTCGAGATAAGACGGATGGATATACGGGTATCATTTCAGATGTCGGCGGGCCGACGGCCAATATGTATCGGATGGCCTGCAAGGATAAAGAAACTGAATCTTTATGCCGTCGTCCGTCATGCGTGTATCCGGGAATTTGTCCAAATCTCAACACGAGTCATGAATCGCTGATTCAGCTGTACCGAAAAATTCGCGCGGTGCCAGGGGTAAAGAAGGTAATGGTTGCCTCCGGTGTTCGTTATGACCTTGCCGTTAAAAGCCCCGAGTATGTGAAGGAGTTGGTTACTCACCACGTTGGCGGCTATCTCAAGATAGCGCCGGAACATACCGAGGCGGGCCCGCTATCAAAAATGATGAAGCCGGGCATTGGCGCTTATGATCATTTCAAAAAATTGTTTGACGAGGCGGCGAAAGCGGCAGGCAAGAAATATTTCCTTATTCCTTACTTTATCGCAGCTCATCCCGGCACCACGGATGAGGACATGATGAACCTTGCGTTGTGGCTCAAGAAAAATAAGTACCGCGCAGATCAAGTGCAAACCTTCCTGCCGTCACCTATGGCTTTGGCAACTGCGATGTACCATTCCGGTGTTAATCCGCTGCGGCCGGTGCGCCGGAACACCTCAGAGCCCGTTGATACAATCCGTGGTCTGCGCCAACGTCGTCTGCATAAGGCTTTTCTGCGGTATCATGATCCAGAAAACTGGCCCGTATTGCGCGAAGCGTTAAAGCGTATGGGGCGTGCAGACTTAATAGGTCCAGGAGCACATCAACTAGTGCCGTCTATACAGCGGGCAAGTCCGGATAAGGGCGGTGCGCCTAGCAAACACCCGAGACGAAATAATAAAACCCAGAAATTTGTGACCAAGGGTGTGTTCGGCAAAAAAGCGCGCTGACGCTTGGTATTACCGGTTGCCCAGCATTTGATTGGATACTTTGGCAGAAACTTCAATGCGGCCAGCGCGCTCGAAAGTTAATGTAAGCGAGATGCTTTCCCCTATTCTTAGTGGCCTTGTGAGGCCTTGCAATGTCACCTGATACCCATCCGGGCTTAGGCGCCGCCGTGCTTTGGCACCGACCTCAAGTTTTGTAATGCTATTGTACTGTGCTCTAAAATTTTTAATGCGCAGTTCCTGCAAAAGGGCACGTTCAGAAGCTGTAGAGGTCACGCCGACAAGGAAGTCCTTTTCTTCGCCTTTGTTCAGTATTGTGAAATAGGCACTGGCCAATTCGCCGCTGTCCTTGGACATGCGTACCCAGGCATCTTCAATGTCGATCAGGCTGTTCGCCTGTTGTGCAGGAGCAGCACCGTAGAAAGCCGTGGCAAAAACGATCGCGCAAATTATGCCTTTAAGAAATGTCACGCAAAGGACCTTTGATCTGGTTCCACAAGGCGCAAAACGCGACCCTTGGTATTTGCGATAAAAGTATGCGCTCGAAATATGTCGTTTCTCAGGACTTTATCAATATTCCCGAAATAAGGGGCAAAAGTTCCTAAGAATCCCGGACCTACGGGCGGAGGGCTGAATTGCCCTGGAATCGCCCTGTTATCCCGCTAAATAGTACTCGTGATACGCGGGGTGAGATGTCCGGATATCCTTGCCTACGGCGGTTTACCTAGATAATTTGCCTCGACCTAAATCAATTCTAATGTGCTGGAGTTATCTGTAATGAAGTTTAAGACCAAGTTGGCGGCCGGGCTCATACTCGCCGGAGTAACTCTTTCTGCTGCGTCGGCGTGGGCTTTCGTGCTTGATGAAATGGTCATCGACTATCGTCAGCAAATCATGAAGGCGAAAGATGCCCAGGCAACGGCAATCGGCCACATCCTGACGGGCACTGTGCCCAACGACAATATTGTTTTGCATTTCGAATCTCTCTTGCTTGCTACCCGTCAAACGAGGAAGATTTTTGAACTCGAAGTTCAGGGTGGCGATTCTCTTCCGGGTATATGGGAAAATTGGGATGATTTTTCCGCGAAGCTGGATACGGCTGAAAGCGGCATCAATACGGCCATCGAGACCATTAATCAGCATGGCCCCGGCGCGGCTGGCGATGTGGCATTGGCGGCGCTAGGATGCAAGAGTTGCCACGACACCTACCGGAAAAAATAGATCCGCAAAAAGTCCGCAAGATTTTCCGATTGCCTCTCTGTTCTTGAAGGGGGCTAAGTAAGATGTAGATGCATCGCCGTTCGTTTCTTTGAGCGGCGAGGCTCTGTATCATTTCGCCTGTTAAAGTAACTTCTTCATCGCTCCATGGTAGAGTGAGGACATGACAGTCGCATACACATCGCCTTGGATGAACGAAGAGCTGAATATACTGCGGTCGTCGGCGCGGAAATTTCTAGAGAAGGAATTTACGCCGCACATCGAAAGTTGGATCGAGCAGAAGTGTGTCGATAAGGCCGCGTGGTTAAAGGCTGGATCTGCAGGATTGTTGTGCGCGAGTATTCCTGATCAATATGGCGGCGGCGGCGGAACAATTGCGCACGAGACCGTAATTCTCGAAGAACTGGAGCGCTGCGGGATAGGCATCCATTTCGGCAACACTATCCATAGCGGTATTGTTGCGCATTATATATTGGCCTATGGCTCGGAAGAGCAGCGCCAGCGTTGGCTTCCAAGAATGGCATCTGGAGAGTTGATTGGCGCTCTCGCGATGAGCGAGCCGGGTGCAGGTTCGGACTTGAAGAGTATTCGCACACGCGCAGTGCGCACGCCGTCAGGTTATGTCCTCAATGGCCAAAAGACTTTTATCACGAATGGTCAGGCTGCGGGCTTGATTATTGTGGCGGCCAAAACCGATCCGGGGGCGGGAGCAAAAGGTGTCTCCCTTATCGTCGTCGAAACTGCGAATTGCGATGGATTCCGGCGTGGCCGAAATCTTAACAAAATCGGTATGCAGGCGTCAGACACTGCTGAGTTGTTTTTTGACGATGCCCATGTTCCGGTCGAGAATATCCTGGGGCCTGACGAAGGCGGCGGGTTTGCCCAGATGATGGCGCAACTTCCTGTCGAGCGGCTGCTGATAGCGATCTCGGCGGTTGCGGCGATCGAGCGTGCTGTTGAAATTACCAGCGCCTATGTGAAGGAACGCGAAGCTTTCGGGCGGAAACTTTTAGATTTCCAAAATACCAGTTTTAAATTGGCGGAACGGGCTACCGAAGCGCTGATTGCGCGTGTTTTTATAGATTATTGTATTCAGCGCGCGTTGGCGGGTGACCTTGATACAGTGACGGCATCGATGGCGAAGTGGTGGTTGACGGATAAGCAATCGGAAACCGCCGATGTGTGTCTACAGATGTTTGGTGGCTACGGCTTTATGGAAGAGTATCCCATTTCCCGGATGTATGTTGATAGCCGCGTACAGCGCATCTATGGCGGGACCAATGAAATCATGAAAGTTCTTATTGCGCGCCACCTTTAGGCGAATTTCTCACTGCAAAGTCGATGACGGCTCTATAAGAAATTGACTGGTCGCAGGACGAGCACTATTCGCGCTAAGCTGACCAGCACAAAGTCACGAATATGGTGACGTCGTCGATTGTATCGCGGGGGGCGTATTATGAAAAAAAAGACACGGCAGGGTAAGCAGAAAACAACGTCTGATCTTCAAGACACGGGCTATCAAGCATCTTTGAAAAAGAAATTGAGTTTTAGTTTCCTACATATGGTTTTCGCGCTTGCTGCAGGTCTGGCGATTGGGGGCTATCTTGGCTACGAAGCCGCGCGTACCCATGTGCAACTATCCGAAGGTGGCGGTGCTCAAGATGCCTATGGCCGAAGCGTGGGGCACCCGCATTATGGCCATGCGCATCCCTAGTCTTTACTCCAGTACGGCCGGGTAAACCGTGGTGAAAGCCTCGATGGACACAAGCTCCCAATTGCCGGTTGCTCTTTCGGATGTCTACAGTGCGCAAGTTCGTATTCAGCCGTTCATAAAGAAAACGCCTGTACTTACTTCGCGCCGGCTTGATGAAATTCTGGGCGCGCGCCTGATATTCAAATGTGAAAATTTCCAATCTACCGGCGCTTTTAAAGTTCGCGGTGCTCACAATGCAGTACTGATGCTGAACGGCGCACAGGCAAGTAATGGGGTTGTCACTCATTCCTCGGGTAATCATGCAGCAGCGCTTAGTCTAGCAGCCCTTAATTGTGGTCTTAAGGCGTACATTGTGATGCCTTCAAATGCATCGAAAGTAAAAATAGAGTCTGTACGAAGACTTGGTGCGGAAATCATATTTTGTGAATCGACCATCACGGCTCGTGAAGAAATGGCCTCAAATATCGTCAAAGAAAGAAAGGCTACGCTTATCCATCCCTATGACAATCTTGCAGTCATAGCGGGGCAGGGGACGGCTGCGTTAGAATTGATTGAAGAAGAACCGGATCTTGAAGCGGTGTTGGCTCCGGTCGGGGGCGGCGGATTGATGTCGGGTACGGCGGTCGTGGCCAAGAGCGTAAGGCCGAGTATTCGCGTTCTCGCAACCGAGCCGGCGCAGGCCGATGACGCATACCAATCGTGGCGCAGGGGCGCCCTTATTTCCGGCGCTCCCCCCGATACGATTGCAGATGGCCTGCGGACGACACTGGGGCAGAACGCGTTTACAATATTAAGTAAATTGCTTGATGAGTTCGCAACTGTAAGCGAGGCAAGTATTGTCGAGGCTATGCGTCTCGTGTGGGATGTTATGAAAATTGTGATCGAGCCAAGCAGCGCGGTCCCGGTTGCGGCCCTACTGGAAAAGAAATTTCAGTTTGACGGCGGGAAAGTGGGTGTGATTTTGACAGGTGGTAATATCGACCTCGCACGTCTGCCGTTCAAGTAAAGGGCCATATTGCGGTCACTTTCGCTGTAGTCACCAGCCCGAGTATCACGCCTCGTCAGTAAAGTTGAGCATCGCACATGTCGCAGGCGGGGTGTCTGCGTGACCTCCTGACGTGAGGTACACCAAGGTTCTGCCTTGCCAAAAATAGTATCATTAGATACTATATGTTTTTCTTCATACCAATGGAAGTGGCCATGCCCGAAATAAGTGAAAACCCCGTGGGAACGGATGGTTTTGAGTTTGTGGAATTCACCAGTCTGGAACCCGATCACCTGGCCGCGCATTTTAAGGCTATGGGGTTTACGGCTGTCGCAAGGCATCGCTCCAAAAACATTCTTCGCTTTAAGCAGGGCGATATCAATTTTTTGCTCAATATGGAGCCTGCAGGCCAACCGGCTTTATTTCGAGGGCAGCACGGTCCTGGTGCCAACGCCATGGCTTTTCGAGTGCGCGATGCCAGGCTTGCATTTGAGGAAGTCCAAAAACGCGGCGCAAAGCCTGTCGATATGCCGATTGGCCCGATGGAGTTGGATATCCCCTGCATCGAGGGAATTGGCGGGACGTATATATATTTGGTCGATAGATATGGTGCGCAATCAATTTACGATGTGGATTTCCGTCCCATTGAAGGTGCGGATGAAAGTGCCAACGCAGTAGGTTTGAACTATCTTGATCATCTGACCCACAATGTTCAACGCGGAAACATGAAGAGATGGGCGGAGTTCTACGAACGCATCTTCAATTTCAGAGAAATTCGGTACTTTGATATCGAGGGTCAGGTCACGGGCTTGTTCTCGAAAGCGATGACCAGTCCGTGCGGTAAAATTCGAATTCCACTCAATGAGAGCAAGGGGGAAGACGGCAAGGTTGATCAAATCGAAGAGTTTCTGCACCGCTACGGCGGGGAAGGTATTCAACACATAGCGCTCGGTGCAGACAATTTGATCTCTACTGTCGATCAGTTAATTGAGCGCGGGGTGGCTTTGCAAGAAACCCCGTCTACATATTTTGATCGGATTGATGAGCGGTTGCCCGGGCACGGTGAATCCGTGGAAGATCTGCGCAAGCGCCAAATTTTGATTGATGGGGCGCCGACCGAAGGTCAGGGGTTGCTGCTTCAGATATTTTCCAAAGATATGATTGGCCCTATTTTCTTCGAATTCATTCAAAGAAAAGGCAATGAAGGTTTCGGCGAGGGTAATTTCAAGGCTCTGTTCGAGTCTATTGAACAAGATCAGATTCGCCGCGGAGTGCTGAGCGACCACCACTGACATATTCTGGGATTAGAAAATGCCTAATTTAAACGGCATCCATCACGTTGCTTATCGCTGCATCGACGCAAAACAAACCGTTGCGTTTTACGCCGACGTGCTGGGTATGGAATTTGAGGTCGCGTTTGCCGAAGATCACGTTCCTTCGACCGGGGCCTATGATCCCTATATGCATGTGTTTCTGGATGCGGGCGGTGGAAATGTACTCGCCTTTTTTGAACTGCCGGAACAGCCTTCGATGGGCCGTGACGCCAATACGCCGGAATGGGTTCAGCACATAGCGTTCAAAGTCGGAAGCGTAGAGGATTTGCTGTCTGCGAAAGCGCACATAGAGTCGCAGGGCGTGGACGTGCTGGGCCCCACCGATCATGGAATATTTAAATCTATATATTTCTTCGATCCAAATGGGCATCGCATCGAACTCGCGGCTGATACGGGTACAGAGAAAGACTTGGCTGAATTAAAGCGCGTAGCGCCGTTGATGCTCGAAGAATGGAGCCGCACCAAGAAAGCACCTCAGCATGCAAGTTGGCTCCATGAGAGAGCGCGTGCGAGTCACAAGGAGCCGTTTTAAGTGGTGCATTTTCGATGGGCGGCAAACTGTCTCGTACACCGAAGCATAAACTAAAAGTAAACTGTGAAGGTAAGTCGATATGAAGCTGGCTTCTATAAAGGAAGGGCGCGATGGGCGTCTCGTTGTCGTTTCGGACGACCTTACAATGCAAGCGAGCGCCGGAGCTATCGCGCCTACACTGCAATCGGCGCTTGAGAACTGGGAGCGTCTGGCCCCCGCTTTGCAAAAGCTAAGTGAAGACTTGGCTAGCGACAAAATCAAAGGTGAAGCCTTTGAGCCGGCGCAATGCGCCGCTCCATTGCCTCGTTCTTTTCAGTGGGTAGACGGCTCCGCTTATGTCAACCATGTCGAACTTGTGAGAAAAGCACGCGGGGCGCAAATGCCGGACAGCTTCTGGACAGACCCTTTGGTCTACCAGGGAGGTTCCGATTCATTTCTTGGCCCCCAAGACCCCATACCTTTAGGAAGCGAGGATTGGGGGTGTGATTGTGAAGCAGAAATCGCCGTTATTGTTGACGATGTGCCAATGGGTGTGGATGCGATTCGTGCACGTGAACACATTAAGCTGATCCTCCTGGTAAACGATGTCAGTCTTCGCAATCTTATTCCGGCTGAATTGGCCAAGGGATTTGGGTTCTTTCAATCCAAACCGTCCTCGGCGTTTTCGCCGGTTGCGGTCACGCCGGATGCGCTGGGTAGTGCCTGGGATGGCGCAAAGCTACATTTTCCATTGCTGACAAAAATAAACGACGAAATGCTCGGCGCTCCAAATGCAGGCGTCGACATGACTTTTGACTTTGGGCAACTTATTGCGCACGCGGCGAAGACGCGAAAGTTGTGCGCCGGCACAATTGTCGGCTCGGGAACCGTTTCAAATCGCGGTCCAGACGGTACTCCGGGCCGGGCAATTGCCGATGGCGGGGTAGGTTATTCTTGTATTGCTGAGGTTCGGACCATCGAGACTATACACACCGGCCAAGCTGAGACTTCTTTTCTCAAGTATGGCGATCGGGTGCGTATCGAAATGTTGAATAATGACGGCGACTCTATTTTTGGCCGTATCGATCAAGTTGTGAGTCGATGAGTCCAAAAGACAAGCCGTTGCGCTTAAGCAATTTCATGCCTTACCGACTTTCAGTGGCAGCAAATTCGGTGAGCAGCGTTATCGCAACAGCCTATCTTACCCAATTCGGTCTATCTAACCACGAATGGCGGCTTATGGCCGTATTGCATGAGTATAAGACCGCCACACAACAGGAGTTGGTGGGGCTCACTCAAATGGACAAGCTTGTGGTGAGTCGGGCGGCACGCGCGCTTTCTCGGCATGGTCTCGTGATCCGTACACCGAAGGCCTCTGATGGTCGAGCGTTGAAATTGACCCTCTCTCCGAAGGGGCTCAAATACTATCACTCTATTGCGCCTGCGGTGCTTGCCCTCGAAGATCGTCTGCTGAAAAGTCTCTCCAAGTCGGAGGCCGTGGCATTGAATGCAATGCTGCTTAAATTAAGCAGCGCTGCTGCAGCGCTGATGGAAGATGGAGCACTTTCAGCGCCTTTCGATGCGACAAAACGTAAGAACTAGCCTGCCTGATGATAGGCATCCTCGAAAACAAGATCGGCTTCTGCCTAAGCTTTACCGTGCTTTGAATGTTTCAGGGCTTGCTAGTGAGAAGGCTTCGTTTTGCTGTGCGCGCTGGTCTATCTTTACAAGCCGCGGAAATGGCGTGAGGTCCGTGTCAAACCGTCTGGCATTGTACATTTGCGGAACTAGACAAATATCAGCCAGTGTTGGCTGCTCGCCAAATGCATAAGTGGCTTCGCGCCGTTCACTTAACATTTGCTCTAAGGCGGTGAAGCCTTCGCTTATCCAGTGTCGATACCAGTCGCCAATTCCTGTTTCATCAGCGTTGAATTGCGTTTTTAGCCGCCCAAGCACCGAAAGATTGTTGAGGGGGTGAATATCAGAAGCGATCAACTGGGCAAAAGAACGAACGTCGGCCCGATCTAGTGGGTCGCTTGGAAGAAACGGCGGGTTCGGGTGCGTTTCATCTAGCCACTCAAGAATGGCTAGAGACTGGGTTATGGCGCGCTGTCCGGTGCGGATCGCTGGTACGCGGCCCTGCGGATTGATGTTGCGATAGGCGTCGCTCAACTGCTCATCGCTGCCAGGCTTCAGATCGATCGGCAAGGAGTCGAAGGTCAGCGATTTCAGATAAAGACCGATGCGAACACGATACGCAGCAGATGAACGCCAGTAGTCGTACAGAGCGAGTGATGCTGATGAGCTTTTCATCTTACCTTGTGGGTGATGAGAGCGCGGTCGTTGAATGCGTGTATTCTTAAGCTCGCCGGTTGCCAAATATTTCTAAGGCGTCGTCGAAGCGGCTAAGTGAATGGCTGCTTTAGCGCTCCTTAGTTGGCCAGTGCGCGCGGCGGAGGCACGCGTGCCTGTGAAGCCTGCTCGTAGTCGTAAGCCAGAGACAGCAGTAATGCCTCAGACCATGCTGTTCCGACAAACGACAAGCCGACAGGTAACCCGTTTACGAGGCCCATCGGCACCGAGATTAACGGATATCCGGCAGTCGCGGCCGCATTGGTCGCTGAAGGTGGGAAGTCGCCCGGTTCATGCTCGGCCAAGAAGGTCGAATATGATGTGCCGTCGGGAGGGGTCAGGTCGGCTGGGCCGCCCGGCAAGGACACCAATGCATCTAGGTTGTGCTCTTGAAGCAGCCGGTCGATCCCTTCTTCCATGGCCATGCGCTTGCCCTCGTTCAGGACTTTAATGTACTCGGGGTTTTGGCGCCCACCTTCCGTTTCTACGGCCGCCTCCCAGATATCCATGGCATGTTTGCTTTCCACAGGATGGGTCTTGCTGAATTCGATGAGATCGGACAGCGATTTGACCTTCACTGTATCCGGTGTGCCTGCAAGGTAGTTGTTAAGATCTTCCTTGAATTCATGCAGCAGCGTCGTGCGCATATACACGCTGGTATCCACCAGCGAATCCGTTGGTAATTCCACAAGCTCGGCGCCTTGTGCCGCAAGAACGCCAAGAGCTTCATTGAACAACGGCTCGACTGTTTCGTTGTAGTTCGCACTGATGCGCAGAACGCCCAGTCGCTTGCCCTGCAAGGCCGTGTCGCTAAGGGCGGCAACGTAGTCCTTCTTATTGGCGTCTGCGTTCACCGACCACGGGTCTTCCGGGTCGGTTCCAGCCATAACGTTGAGCAGCATGGCAGTGTCTCTAACCGTGCGCGTCATGGGCCCGGCAGAGTCCTGCGTCAGGCTGATGGGTACAATGCCGCGACGTGAGACCAGTGCGATGGTCGGCTTAATGCCGACAACACCATTCACCGATGACGGATAGACCACTGAACCAGCAGTTTCCGTGCCGACTGTGCCGGCGGCGAAGCTCATCGCTGCAGAAATACCGGAACCATTGCTTGAACCACCTGCGGTGCGCGCCGGGTCATAGGGATTGTTTGTGCTGCCGCCCAGGGGGCTGCCGTTGATGCCTGTAATGGTACGGTAGCCGGCGAACTGAGAGGTGTTGGCTTTGCCCAATATCACCGCACCGGCGGCGCGCAGCCGTTTGACCACTTCAGAGTCCGCAGTCGGGTAGTTCTCGGTGAGGGCGTATGAGCCGGCCGTGGTCGGCATACCAACAGCGTCATGATTATCTTTAAAGAGGATGGGGACGCCGTCCAGGGGGCCGATTGCCTGCCCGGCTGTGCGCCGTGCATCGGAAGCCGCAGCTTGTTCCAGAGCATCGGGCGCCACCATGATGACGCCGTTCAAGGGGCCATCCAAAGCTTCAATGCGATCAATGTAGGCTTTTGTAATCTCCGCCGAAGTTGTCTTCCCAGCGGCGAGGTCTTCCGAAATTTGCCAAAGAGGCACTTCAACCACATTGTAGGGTTCAGGTGGTGGTGCCGGTTCGGAGCATGCGCCGAGAGAAAGGATGGCGACCACTGAGAGGACAGTCATCAACGGGCGGTGCGACATTCTCAATTCTCCATGTCCGATGCTACGACTTAAAATCTGGAGCAAACAAAATATGCCTCTTGTAACTTGATGCAATTCATTTTTACGGCGCTGGAGGTGCACACGGACGGCGCAGCCCTGAGCCAGCAGCATCTATCCCTGCATGAAAATAGGCGGCGAGTGAATTTGCCCGCTACGTGTCGCAAGAAAAATCTAAACAACGAGAGTTACAAGGAAATATAATGCCATAGTTGCATTCTTCCGCAATCCGATTGAAGGTTTCGCTTGCTTCTCGGGCGTCCCGCGTCATTGGGCGTGGAACGGGCAGGCAGCCTGCCGAGATAAGAAAGTAATGTGACCGCGAACGGCTAAATCTCCAGGGGGAGAAATCTAAAAAGTCGAACGGGGAGTTACCTGGAACAGTCCAGGCTACCTGGAACAATCATAGTCTTAGGGGAAATACCGTCATGACCTTTGCTCGCTTAGAAAGTTCATCTGCCAAGAGATTACGCTATTCCACTGCCGTAGTGGCTCTCCTGGCCATCGGGACACAAGCGCCGCAAGGCGCGCAGGCTCAATCTGAAACCGCTCAGCTAGACGTTGAACAAATAATCGTTACCGGATCACGCATCGTTCGCGACGGTTACGAAGCGCCGACGCCGGTATCGGTCTTGGGTGCCGATGAGCTCAACGTTATGGCGGTGACTAATATCTCTGAAGCGGTCAACAGACTGCCTGCCTTCACCAACAGCGTAACGACTGAGAACTCTTCCGGCGCAGACATGACCGGCGGCGTTCAGAACCTCAACCTTCGCGGTATTAATCCCAACCGAACCCTAGTGCTTATTGATGGTAAGCGCATAGCGGGCACGACACTCGCCGGTTTCAATAACAACGGCGGTGCGGTCGATATTAATGCAGTCCCAAATGGCTTGGTTTCGCGCGTTGACGTCGTGACGGGCGGTGCATCCGCTGTTTACGGTTCGGACGCCCTTGCGGGTGTCGTCAACTTTGTGTTCGACAAGGAGTTTACGGGTATCAAGGGAGACGTGACCGGCGGGATCACGTCACGGGGTGACGGCGAAAACTACAAAATTTCTCTAACGGCAGGCACGCCTTTCGCAAATGGTCGCGGCCATTTCTTGGCCTTTGGCGAGCACACTTTTAATCAAGGCGTGACCAACGGATATCCCGACCCGAGCAATGCGCGCGGCTGGTCCGAAGCTAGCCCAACTATTGTTGCCAACCCGGCGTGGAATACGGATCCAACTCAGCCGAGATGGATTATTGCCCAAGATACCGGCTTCGCATTTGGAACGCGGGGTGGTCTCATTCTCGGCGACAACGTAAATGGCACGGCCTCTCCTCTGCGCGGCATTATGTTTGGCGAGAACGGTGAGCCCTTGCCGTTTAATTTTGGAACGGTTTACGGCGCCGCCCACGGGGGAGGTGATTTCGAAGTATCCCGAATCAACCAATATTCAGTCTTGGCGACCCGGCTTAAGCGCGTCAACGCTTACTTGCGCGGTAGCTATGACGTAACCGACAACGTCAATGTCTTTGCTGAGTGGGGGTGGTCATATACCGACTCGCTAAGCCTGTCAGGGGCGCCTCAATTTCAGTTTGGCGGGATCATAGCGCAGCGGGATAATCCGTTTATTCCAGCTTCCGTGGCGGCGATCATGGACGCAAACGGTATTTCATCGATCGAATTAGGCACGACGAACATCGACTTGCGGCCATTCGGGGCGGACAACAATCGTACCGTTCGTCGCTATGTCGCGGGCGCTGAAGGTGATTTAGATGCCTTCAATACAAACTGGAACTGGGAATTTTCTTACGCCAAAAGTACCAGCCATGCGTCTGTCAGAACACCGGGCACATATCTCAAGACTCGCAAAGCCGAGGCGGAAAACGCGGTCATAGATCCAAATACAGGCGCGATCGTTTGCCGGTCGACCTTAACGGATCCCGGCAACGGCTGCGTACCCTGGAATGCGTTTGGCATAGGTGTGAATTCGCAAGCGGCGATAGATTACGTTTCTCGGGCCGGTTATTCGCTCATCAAGCTTTCCCAAGATGTGATCTCGGGCAGTGCCTCAGGTGAACCGCTTTCAACCTGGGCAGGCCCGGTTTCGGTTGCTTTTGGTGTTGAGCACCGCATCGAAAAGGGCAACAGCATTGCGAGCGACTTTGATAAGGCGCGCGAGTTTTTTGCCGGCAATTTCACCGAAACCACCGGCAAATACTCGGTAACTGAAGGTTTCGTCGAAACAGTGGTGCCGTTGGCCAAGGATACGTCGTGGGCAGAATCGCTCGATTTCAATGCTGCCGTCCGCGCTACCGATTATAGCACATCTGGCTATGTCACGACATGGAAGGTGGGGGCGACCTATTCACCCATCAGCGATATCACTTTTCGCGCAACCCGTTCCCGCGACATTCGCGCGCCGGGTCTTGGTGAATTGTTTATCGCGGGGCGGTCCGGGACCGGCCAGGTTACCGATCCGTCTAACAACGTGTCTTCGGTTATTGTGACCCGTGTCGAAGGCAACCCCAACCTGAAACCCGAAAAGGCGGATACCACAGGCGTTGGTGTTGTCTATCAACCGGCATGGCTGCCGGGCTTTGGTGCATCGGTAGACTTCTATAATATCAACATCAAAGGTGCGATCGTATCGTTGAACGCGCAAAGCTATGTGGATGCTTGCTTCCAGGGAGACGCAGCGATTTGCTCGTTTATCGAACGAGATGCCAACGGCATCATCAACTTTGTACGAGTTTTGCCTGCGAACGTTTTGACTCAAAAAGCCAGAGGCATCGATTTCGAGGCCAGTTACAGCTTCGATATGGCTAGTATCGTGTCCGGATGGAACGGGAGTATGTCGTTCCGTGGGCTAGGAACGTATTACGACACGCTTAGCACTGACGATGGCACAAACGTGATTGAAGGCGCGGGCTCGATTCTGAGCGGCGGGCTGGGCGCCAGCGGCGGGTTGCCGATTGCGAAGTTCAAGTACATGGTCTCGGCGACTTATTCGCTTGAACAGTTCTCGGGAACTCTAACGATGAGAGGGCAGACGAGCAGAACCTATTACAACGGTGCGATTGTCTGTACATCTGCGTGCCCGGCCACATCAGCCAACGCCCCGACAATTGGGTTTGAAAACAAAATCCCCGGCAACAACATCTTTGACTTGGCTCTCAACTACAAAGTCATGGATGACAGGGCCGAATTGTTTTTCGTGACGGAAAACCTGTTCGACAAGGATCCTCCGCTGGTCGCTGGCAATGCCCAAAGCGGGTACTGGCAAGGACAGGATAACAACGAATACGACCGAATTGGTCGGAAGTTCCGCGCTGGCGTACGCTTCCGCTACTAAAATTCACGATCACGCATGTTAAGAGAGGAAGGGCTGGAGATTCTCCGGCCCTTCCTTTTTGGCACCGCCTCTTTTGGTGACGAGGATGTATGGCCATATTATCTCGTTGTTCACTTGGCCGCTGTCCTCGCTCACTTGTGGCCGGTGAGACGCTCGAGTTTTTACACGAGACATTCCACTGGTGATGAAGGCGTGAGCTGTTTTGGTGTTCTTTCGTTGCAGCGGTGTAGGCGGCGACAACTTGCAGCCTAAGTGCCGTTGCAGCATAGTCTCTTCCAACCTGTTGGATTTCCTCCGGCAATGTTACTTCTTGGCTTCTCGAGCCGAGAGGTGAAATTTAAATGTATGATCGGGAAGGGATAAATGCTTCACGAAACGTTATGGCAGCAGAACATGCATCTGGCGGAGGCATGTTTAGATCACCCTTTCATGCGAGGGCTGGCTGATGGCACCCTCGACCCCGAAGTCTTCCGGCGCTACATCGCCCAAGACGCATTCTTTCTTAACGCTTTTGCGAGGGCCTATGCGCTTGTCGCTGCTCGTAGCGAGGACGAGAAAACGCTCAACGCGTTCTGCGGACTATTGAATGGCGTCCTGCAGGAACTTCAGCTCCACGCCGGTTACGCGAAAGAGCTCAAGATTGAGCTGACTGGGGTGCAACCCTATCCTCAGGTAAAAGCCTATACGGATTTCTTGCTTGCTATTGCTTGGGGCCGTGGGATGGGTGAGACGATCGCGGCTATGGCTCCTTGCATGCGACTTTACGCATATTTGGGCACCGCGTTGGCGAAGACCGTCACCGAAGATAATCCCTACCAAGAATGGATCACCACCTACAGCGGCCCTGATTTTCACGCTCTGGTCACTCAACTCGACTCGCTGCTGGACTCGATGGTGGAGGATAGCCCGGCCGTTAGGGATGCCTACGCCTACGCCATGGCATGCGAGTTGAACTTCTTCTCCGCCATGTTAGAGCAATCGGCGTAATCGGAAGTGCCCGAGTGGCATTGGCTAACGTGCGCACCGCATCAAGGATCTTCTCGCTCTATCAGGGCAGCGTCGGTTTTTGCTAGCTGCCAAGATGGCTCCCGTCGCGGCTAATCGTGAAATCCATCCAGAGTATGCCCCGGCCGATATGAGTTTTGTCGGCGCGGTGATTCCGAGCCGAGCCGCGGTGTGATGGTCTCATCTCCGCCATTCAGCAGTTTCACCTGGAAGCAGTTTTCCCGCGAGAAACAACTTGCACGACACATATCTCCCCTATATGACATTGCGGGTCATTCGCATTATTAAGTAGGGCGCTGGATATTATGAGCAAGTACAAGTACGGGGTCAGTGCGATTGCACTGCTAATTTCAATGGGTTCGGCTGCTGCCCAGCAGAGCAACGGGACCTCATCCGAGCTTCAAACAAGCTCAATTGATGAAATCACAGTTATTGGCGAGCGCTTTCAGAACTCGCTGGTCAACCGGCTGCCGATAGACCCCCAGAAACTACCGTTCTCGCTCGATGTCTTGGATGCGGACGCGATAGAGGAACGCGGGTTCTTTAACCCCTTCGATATTCTTGAAACGTTGCCTAACGTCTTTCGGAGACAAACTGAGCTTCTCCCGGGAAGCGCGGGGTATAACATTCGAGGTCTGACCGGCACCGTGCTTACGAACAACCGACCAGAGAGCATCAGTCGCGGGGTGGGTCGACGAGATGTTTCCTACATTGAAAGGATCGAGGTCGCCAAAGGTCCGGCATCGATTCTTCTCGGACCTGTCATTCCCGGCGGGGTTATAAACCAAGTAACGAAGTCTCCTCAGGAGAACGATTTTGTGAACCTAATGGTGCGCGGCGGCAGCTATGGAACGCACCGCGAAGAAATCGACGCAAACGTCGGGGCCCCATTCGGTGCGGAAAATATCGGTTTCCGGATGACCGTCGCCTACGAAGATCAGCAAAGTCCACAAGGTCCCGAACATACCGAAACGGTTGCCATTCGCCCGGTTTTCGAAATTGATTTTACAGATCGGACGCGGGCTCACGCATCAATTGCCTACACAAAGCGCGACAGCGTCCCAGGTTCGCGATTTGCCGTAAACGCTGATGGCTCGGTGCCTGACACCGTCGATGAAAGCACCTATTTCGGCGTGCCATCCGTACAGGGAGGCCAGGACCTGTATTACGATGCCGAGCTGCAACACGAGTTTCTCGATAATCTCAAACTTGTTCTTCGTGGTAGCTACCAAAATGCAGATTTCGACTATCAGACCAGCCAAGGTAGCTACAACTACGCCGGCGGCCGCGGCTTTTCGGCGGGTGACACACAAGCATATACCTATTTTTCGCGGGGATTTCGCGATCAAGATACTGCCTATGGCGACGCGCAGCTGCTCGGTGATTTCGAAGCTTTTGGGCAACGTCAGGACTGGGTGATCGGCGGCTCTTACCGTTGGGAAAAATTTGACAATCACTGGGGGTTCGGCGGTGTGCTTGGCACAGTAGATATAACCGATCTCAGTACGGCTATGTATTCGACACCTGATTTCGACGCGATTGTGTTGTCGCCTTTCAATGATTCCTCTACCGACCTTTCTTCGGTCTATGGAGAAACAAATTTTCGTCCGATTGACCGCCTAACGATCGTCGCCGGAGTTCGATACGACAAGTATGAACAAACAGACTTTCGGCGAAATCAGTTTAGCGAAGCTGACGATGTGACCTTCCGTATTGGCGGTACGTATGAGTTGTCGAACACGCTAAACGCATATGTGAGTTACGCCGAGAGCTTCGTGACTCAGGGGGGGCGAGTGATACGTGCCGGCGAAGATTACACCGACCCGAACGCTGCAAGTGATCCGATCAGCCCTGAAACAGCAACAAATTATGAAGTTGGGCTTAAGGGAAGCGTTCTGAATGGGCGCGTTAATTTGACAGCGGCAGCGTTTATGTTGACTCGCCAGAACGTCGCCACTGCGGACCCAGGCAATGTTGCAGGCAGTCCGTCTTATGTCATTGGTACGGGTGAGCAAGAGCACAATGGTTTTGAGCTTGGCGCTGCCATTAACGTTTCGGACGGTTTCAAGCTGAACCTTTCTTACGGCTATGTTGATGCCGAGGTCACGAAGGTCATTAATCCTGGAAACGGGCAAGATGTGGGCGACACGGTTGCTTTAACGCCAAGCCATACGTTCAGTGTTTATGGCTCCTACACAGTGCAGGCGGGTCCGCTGGAAGATCTTCGCGTTGGTTTAGGTGCACGTGGGATTTCAAAACGCCCAGCGCCACGTCATAACATCGTTTATGAGGGATACACACTCGTCGACGCGAATGTCTCCTACCCCTTGAACGAGACATTCGAGGTGCAGGTCAATGTTCACAACCTGCTCGACGAAAGATATCGTGACACCATCGGGTTCGACAACGGAACGGCTGGCACGGGGCATCGCTTCGGCAATCCGCTCTCGGCCTATGTGACATTGCGAGCGAGTTTCTAGGAAGCGCATGAGCCAAGAGGGGCAAAGCTATTACGAAGACGGCTTGAGTCTCGAAAAGGCAGGTGATGAAGCGGGGGCGTTCAACGCTTTCCGGCGTTCGGCGAAGGCCGACCCCCGCATCGCCGCGCCTTATATTGGCCTCGCGCGCATTCTAATGCGCAATCATCAGCGCGCAGATGCCATCGCGTGCTTGGAGCGCGCGGTGGCGTGCGAGCCTTCCAACATCGCGGCCAGGACGATGCTGGGCCGAACTTTCGCGGAAGACGGCCAACTCGAAGCTGCGCAGTCGGCCTTCAAGGCCGCCCTACAGGAAAATCCGGCCGCGCCGGAAGCGTTTTTGGGCCTGGGTGCCGCCTATGAAGATAGCGGCGACCGCCGGTCGGCGATGGAAGCCTACCGCCAGCTCCTCATCGCAAATCCGGGACACCCGGAAGGACTCGCGGGGCTGCTATCGGTTGCCGAAGGTGAGGCGCTTGTCGAGACGGTTAGGGATGCTCGCTCTCGATTGGACGAAGGCGATGACCGTGCCGCTGCTCTAATCGGGTACGCGCTCGGAAAAGCGCTCGCCCGAGAAGGGGATCCCGATGGTGCTTTTAAGGCATGGGCGATGGCAAATGATGCGCGCCGCCGCGAAGCGGGAGCGTTTGATCGAGATGCTTTCGACCGTCGTATTGATCGGCTCTGCGAGATATTCAGTGCTCCTTTCATCGCTGATCGGCGCGGCTGGGGCGACCAATCGAACCGCCCTGTGTTCGTCGTCGGATTACCACGTTCAGGTACGACGCTGACGGAACAAATTCTTGCGGCGCACACACAGGTGCACGGCGCGGGAGAACTCGATCTGCTCACGGATATGGCGACGGGGCTTCCTGACCGTCTGGGTCGTGCGGACCCACCCTGGCCGGACGCGGCAGAAGAATTGAAGGCAGAGCACGTGAGCGGCGTTGGACGCGACTATCTGGGCCGGGTCGCACAATTGTCGCCCGACACGGCCTTGAAGGTAATCGACAAGCAGCCGCTCAATTTCTGGCATCTCGGCCTTGTCTCGATGGCATTGCCGAATGCGCATATTGTTCATTGCCGCCGCGACCTGCGCGATTGCGGGCTTTCCATATTTTCCGAGAACTTTACCCCGGAACAGCGATGGGCCACAGACCTTGATGACATCGCGTATTACTGGCGCGGCTACAGGCGCCTCATGGATCATTGGAAGCAGGTGTCTTCTCTGAACATTATTGACGTCGATTACGAGGAAATGGTGGCTGATCTTGAAGGCCAATCACGCCGTTTGTTCAGCTTTGTAGACCTCCCGTGGACCGAGGCGGCGCTCAATTTTCACGAAGCTGACCGCGCAGTGCAAACGCCAAGCCGTTGGCAGGTTCGTAAACCGTTGTACAATACTTCAAGCGGCCGCTGGCGATCTTATGAGGAGCAGCTTGGGCCTCTCATCGCAGCAGTAGAAAGAGAGAATTGATGAGCACCTGGCTTGCTGGCGTCTCGTCGATGACCTTTCGCGTTATAGCCATAACCATTGGCGGGTATGCATTAACGGCGGGCTGCGCCGCGCTGTCCGGCATGGCGTTGAACGCGGTTGGCCTTCCCCTACCGGACGCTATGCTGGCTACTGTGCTTCTCGGGTATGTGTTCTATATCGCTATCGTAATGTGGGGCTTCGCAGACCGCCGGAACCTTATCCGGCCTGTTGTCGTACTGGTCGCGGCGGCCCTGACAATGACTCTGTCATCCTATTTTGCACCGGGAGTGCTTGGGTCATGACAGCGAAGCCGGGTTTTCGTCCTGCGATGAACTGGCTCCACACATGGGCGGGCGTCACCCTGGGAACGCTTCTCTTCACGATTTGGTGGACGGGAACGTTGTCCATCTTCGCCAAGGAAATCGACCGTTGGATGCAACCCGAGACACGGCTTGCGGCGATCAGTCAGGTGCTCGACGCTGACACTATCATCGCCAAAGTGAAGGAATTGCACGCGGATGATGAACTCACCTCTCTACTGATTCAGTTGCCGCGCGAACGAAGACCCTATTTCGAAGTTGGTGGAGCTTTTAAAAACTCGGGAAACTTCAACGACCGGCTGCACCCTGCGACGGGCGAGTCATTGGGAGAAAAGAGGTCGCTAGCCGGATCAGGCTTTTTCTACATTATGCACTACCGCCTGCTTATTCCAGGCGGTGTCGGTTATTATATCGTCGCTTTCGCCACCTTTTTCATGATGACACTGCTTGTAACGGGTGTGGTCATTCACCGAAAAATTTTCGTCGACTTTTTTACATTTCGACCGAACAAGAAGCCTAGACGGTCTAGCCTCGATCTTCACAATGTCACCGGCGTAGTGTTCCTGCCGTTTCATTTCTTGATCTGCCTGTCCGGTTTCGCGATTTTTGCCGGCTTTTACATATTGTTGCCTTTCACCATAACGGGAGGGCTTTTCGAAAAGGACCGCGCCGCCGAACTGTTCTACGCTGCCGATGACTATGCGTATTACCAACGGAAGCCCGCGGATCGCTCCTTTGGTGTCACGCGCCGAAGCGATCTGGACGGAACGTTATGGCCAGCCATCAAAGGCCGATCGTATAGATCTTAATTATTTCGGCGACAAGAACGCCTATATCGAGGTTCGTCGCTATTTTCCCTCAAGCCGCACCGAAGGGCACCGTGACAGTGTTAACTTCGATGGCGTAAACGGCCAGATACTAATGGACTATCAGGCATCTCCCATCCGGCAGGTGCGGACGTGGCTCGAAGGGTTTCATCAAATTCAGTTTGATCACTGGCCCCTGCGTTGGCTCTATTTTATAGCGGGACTCGCAGGGTGTATCCTTATTGCTACCGGTTTTATTTTCTGGATAGCATCAAGACGAAAAAGCGGCGTAGTACCGCAGCCCCTAAAAATAAGAGGTGTTGAGGCTATTAGTGTTTTTTCTGTTACCGGAATTATTGTCGCCACCGGAGCATTTTTAGTCGCCAACCGTCTTCTGCCGATGGACACGTTGTGGTCTGATCTTGCTCGACCCGAACTAGAGGTCCGCATATTCTTTTTAACCTGGGTACTGACCCTTTTTCACGCGGCGACCCGCGCCGGCAAGGCGTGGTCCGAACAGTCCTGGACAATCGCCGCGCTATGCGTGTTCGCCGTCATTCTAAATTGGATAACAACCGGCGATCATGTGATCGCTGCGGCGGGACGCGGCTTATGGTCAGTCGCAGGAATGGACCTTGCGTTGCTGATAAGCGCTGTGGTCGCGGCATTTTCCGCAATGCGATTGCAGCGGTCGCCGACGTCTTCACCCATGCCGCGTAACATACCCAATCAATCACTCGATATGCCTGCTCAGAATAGCCGGGACTCTGTTGATCCCGAGAAAACGAGCCCTGCAGAATGATAGGATTCAAATCGGCTCTTATGTTGTTTGTTGCAATGTGCCTCGCCCTATTGGGGTGCGGGTACCTTGCGCTAAGCCAAGCCAAGCATCGCAAGATTGTTATGATGCCTGCTGCGGACCGGCCAATCACAAATGTAGCGCGTTCGCTGGGCTGGGTGTTTATCGCCGCGAGTGTTCTTCCGTGCGTGATGCGAGATGGCTTTGGGTTTGCTGCACTTCTTTGGCCCCTGATTGTCGCGACCGCAGCTTTGGTGATTGCGTTGGTGCTGGCCTATCGACCCCGCATATTGCGCATTCTCATATGCGTGACAAACCTGACAACGAAGAAGCGAGCCGAATAAAGCCAAAATGCAATGTTGAACTAGAAGCCAAGTCTAAAAGTCTTGGCTGGAGACCCGTGAAATCGGGCGCTGCACAAGAAGTTCTCATCTTTGTACAAGAATGTCGTCTCTAGCGGATATGGATCTGCGAACACCATCAGCCGCTAGGTTTATATTGGCCACAGCGGCCGCCAGCACGTTTTAGAAGAGGGAAGGCCGGTATAATTTTCGCCGGTACGGCAGCAGGGGAGCGGACTTGTAAGGTCCCGTGACAGAGAACCGATCACACAAATTTAGCCGCTTATGGTGTCGCTCAGCCCTTGCAAAGCACAAGCGCCGTTTCTAAGGCCGCGCGCCGCACGGCACCCTGCTGCGCGTTCACGTCCTGCCAAATATTGGGCCGGAATAAAACTCGGCGAATGGCCCAACG
>JAUIGX010000021.1 GCA_030432435.1 Alphaproteobacteria bacterium | reverse complement strand
TGGCGGGCCGCGTCCTCGCGCTTGCCCAGCCCCTTGTAAGCTACCCCTATGTTGTTGTGAAACTCGGCAACCGGCGCCGCTTTTTTTTGATCTATCGCGCGTGTGATAAGCTTAACGGCCGTGGCAAAGTCGCCCCGCTGCGTGGCCAAAACTCCCGATAGATGCAGGCTATCCACCTGATTTGGTACACGAGCGAGCACCTGCTGGTACAGTTTCGCCGCTTCGTCGAGTTGCCCCGCGCGGTGGTGCGCGACGGCCTCCGAGAAGACCTGGCGCGGGTCCCTCACTTTTTCGAGCGTCCCACGAACGCCAATAGGCGATTCATTGTGCTGGGAGTAGATGCGAGCGCCGCAATCGAATTGGCCTCGGCATCCAGTTGCTTTTGCAAGGTGGCATTGGGGCTATCTCTCAGGAGCTTTTTCAGGCCCGAGAGTGCGCCCGGGGGCGAGTCCACAATCATCTGCGCGAGTTTTTCTACTTCCGCGTCAAACTCCGCATCATCCACAACACGTGAGACGATGCCGAGTTCACACGCCTGATCTGCTGTCAGCGTCGGGTTTGTCGCAAAAATATCAAAGGCGCGTTGTCGTCCGACGAGACGCGACAGAAAATAGGTGCCGCCGCCGTCCGGCGTCAGGCCGGACTTGGTATAGGCTGCAACAAGTTTCGCCGAACGCTTGGCGATGGCCAGATCGGCATTGCACACCAGACTAAATCCGCCGCCGCCGGCAACGCCGTTCACCGCGATAATGAACGGTATATTTGACTCGTGTATTTTCAAAAGGCCGCCGTGCAATCCGGTCGTCATCGCGATAATATGATCGCTGACACGATCCTTGTTTTCGACGAAACCGTTGATGTCGCCTCCAACCGAAAATATTGAACCGCGCGCCTGAAACAGGATGGCCTTCACAGACTGATCTTTGCAGATTGCGTCAGCGGCAACGCCGAACTCTTCGCACGCCTGAAGGTCGAGCGCGTTTTTATTCGCCTCGTTGGAAAGGACCATGCGCGCTAGTCCATCTACAATTGAATATTCAATTTTACGTGACGACATAATCTTCTCCTGGGCGCGCTCTTGCGAGCATTGGTTTAACTTTCGTTCGAACGGTGAATTTCCGACAAATGGTCGGGCCGCACAACAGCCACATTGTTCACGGTTTGCGCGAGAACCAGATCGAGTAATTCATCCCAGTTCTCGTCGTGGTTTCCGGCGCGAATGCCTTCACACAGGCGTTTTTGCAGTTCTTCGACCGAGCCCGTAGATTTTAGGAAATCGGCAAGGCCATCTTTTTCATTTTGATTAAAGTCCGGCCCGAGCCGCAATTCGCGTTCACATATTCCCAGCAGATAGGCTGCAACGAGGGCATCATATTTGTCCCCGCCCTTCAACTTTGCGCCCATGTCTCTAACGTACTGCTGAACCGTCTTAAGCAGTTCCTGGACGTCCGGAAGGTACTGACTCATCCCACAACTCCAGATTAAGTGTACTGACCCTTGAGGGTCATCAGCAGGTCGTATTCAACAAGGCTGGTGTTGCGACCGCAGGCGGCAAACGCGAGCGAACGGCGAAAGCCCGTAACGTGCCCGTAGGCTTGCATAATATTGTAGATCGCCCAGCGCACGAGGCCAAAGACCTCCCAGTACCGCACAACCTCGGGATCTACCTTTTCACCGCCCGCAGCATGATAGGCTTCGTAAAGATCTTTGCGCTCGCCGAAACCGCCTACCGGCAACTCAGGATGATCAAACCGCCAGGAGCGCATACAAAGCCAACCGAGATCCTCCATAGGCGCGCCAAGGTGCGAACATTCCCAGTCGAGAACAGCGTGGACATCAGCCGCGCCGACCATGAGATTGCCGCACCGAAAATCGCCGTGGAGAAAGCGCTTGGTCGCCGCAGGCGCGCGGTTGCGCTCCAGCCAGCGAAATCCAAGCTCTATGGCCGGGTGTAGCTCTGCATAGAAATCGTAGCGCTCGCGAAAGGCTGTTACCGTATCGACGCTGTCGGGCCACTTTTCCAGAAAAGAAAACTCGCCGGGCTCTATGGTATGGAGTTGCGCTAACAGTTGGCCGCAACGCGCTGCCAGTGTCTTGCGGAGATCTGAGAACTCTGGCGCATTGATGATTTTCTTGGGCATGGTTTCGCCTGACGCAAAGGCGGACACAAATCCATGCCCCATGCCGTCGGTCTCATCGTATTCGAATACGGGCTCGGGCACAGGAAATCCGTGCTTGAACACAACATCCATGATGCGGAACTGATTGGCGGTCGAAAGGAACATCTGCTCCTCGCCGGTATAGGTTTCCTGCCTGGAAACTAACCGCCGGCTTTTACCGCTCTCGATCAGGTCGAAGATGACAGTGCGGCTGGACCCACCCAAGGTGGCCACAACGACATTGTCGATTTTAGCTGAGGTTCCGTAGCGACGTGCAACGGCGCTGCGGATATCGTCAAAGCCGTCGTCTTCGAGGGCCTTCGTCTCAACTTGCGCCATGATCGCGCCAACTCGCCTTCTTAAAGCTGATGGGCTTAGAGCGGGTAACCGGCGAGGTTTTCACCGTCGAACCGCTCTATGTACTCCGTCATACCGTAACCGACGGCTCCGTCCCAGGTGAATTTAGTGATCGCCTCGCAAATCCGCGAGGTCACCCAATCGTCACCGACCTTACGCCGGTTCCGCAGCGGCGCCACAGTAAGTACCTCGCCCTTGATAACCGCACTGCGGCCCGTTTCTGTGCGAACAACGAGTGTGTAGGTCTTTGGATCTTTGTCGGCATTCCATTCCGTGACGGCTTCGAAATCGACCACTTCTTCGTATTTGCCGTCCACCAACACTACACCACGGCGGCGCATCGGTTTTGCCGGATCTTTGTTGATACGCAGAAGCTGGAACGCATTCCCGTTGTCGAAATTAGCAAGATACAAGCGATGAAAATTGATGTTCTGCCAGTAGCGCGGCCCCCACGAGTGGTCGCGCCAACCATACCCATCGATATCATACTTTTCATCGCCGAACTGTATCGTGCCTTTAACGTTCATGTGCTGGTTGAAATGGTTCAGCGAAAAGTCACGGCCATAATAGGGTTCGACGTCATCCCGGGTCGGACTGCCTCCGTGGATCGGTGAAACCGCCGTTTGCGTCATGCTCACAAAGCCCTTAGCGCGCGGCGCGGTTTCGAACAGTTTTTTTGCATCTCTCAAAAGGCTTGGGTCTTCGAGGACCATTAAATCGCCTTCATAGCTCATCTTCACCGACTTGAACGGCTCGATGACTTCGTAGTTGAGACCTCCAGCGCCGAAACGCTCGTTCGACTCGATTTTCGGACGTTGGAACATGCAAACGACGCGGTTACCCGGCGCATACATACAGACTTGCATTTCGGCATGCCCCTCATTCGCCCGGTTGCCCAGACGCATCCAGCCGCCGAGTGCCTGCTTAGGATCGAAGCCGTTGACGTAAACGCTCTCGTTGAAATTGATGATTGACGGGTCCGGAGTGTGCGGGTGTTCGTCTTTGTGTTCGAGCGTAAAGTCCTTGGACATGCTGAGAGTCCCTTCCGTCTTTATCATAGTAGGCCGCGTGCCCCGGGCGACATCGCCAGGGGCACCGGTGATTCTTAGAAGCGCAGGACGCCGTTACCTACATCGCCGAACGGAGCGTTCAACGAAGATGCAATGGCAATACCCAGCGCGTTTCGCGTATCCACTGGGTCGATAATGCCGTCGTCCCACAACTCGGATGTGGAGTAGTATGCCGATATCTGAGCGCCATAGGCTTCCAGTGTTTCCCGCCGGACTTCGTCGAGAATTTTCTGGTCAACCTCTTTACCCTGGCGCTCCAACTGAGCACGTTTCACATCGACCAGGGTACCGGCCGCCTGCTCGCCGCCCATAACGCCGATCTGATGATTGGGCCAGGTAAACAAGAAACGTCCGTCAAACGCACGTCCACACATACCGTAGTTACCCGCGCCAAACGAGGCATGGCACATGACGGTAAATTTCGGCACGTGGCTCGTCGATTGCGTCATGATCATTTTCGCGCCGTCTTTGGTAATACCCGCGATTTCGTAGTCGCGACCGATCATGTAGCCTGTGATGTTCTGCAAGAACACAATAGGTGTGTTGTTCTGATTGCAGAGTTCCATAAAGTGCCCACCCTTCTTGGAACTGTCGTTAAACAGAATTCCATTGTTGGCGAGAATGCCGACCTTATGGCCCCAGATATAAGCATAGCCGCAAATCAAGGTGGGACCGTAGGCAGGTTTGTATTCGTGGAAGCGGCTACCATCGACGATACGCGCAATTACCTCGCGCATATCAAAGCCTTTCTTAATGTCGTCCGGAATAATCCCGTAGAGTTCGTCGGGATCGTAAAGCGGATCTTCCGGCTGCGCCATTTCGATACGCGTTTTTGTCGGGCGATCCCACTGGGCAACGATATCGCGGCCAATCGCTATGGCCTCGTCTTCATTCGATGCCGGATAGTCAACCGTGCCGCTCTGCTGCGTATGCAAATCACAACCACCGATCTCATCGGCGGTCATCACCTGACCGGTCGCGGCCTTAACAAGCGGCGGGCCGCCAAGGAATACACCGCCAGTGCCGCGCACGATAACGCTGTAATCGCTAAGACCAGGGATATATGCACCGCCCGCTGTACAATGACCGAGCACGATAGAGAGTTGTTTAACGCCCATCTTGCTGAGGATCGATTGATTGCGGAAGATGCGCCCCGCCATGTGCTTGTCCGGAAACAGAAGCGACTGGTGCATCAACTGCCCGCCGGCGGAATCGCACAAGTGAACCACTGGCAGACGATTTTCTATCGCAATATCGAGACAGCGAACGATCTTCTTCACTGTATGCGGATACCAAGCACCACCTTTAACGGAAGGGTCATCGGCGTGAATAATGACTTCGCGCCCCGAGACAATACCTATGCCGATGATGTTGCTGGCACCGGGTGACTCGCCGTCATAGGCCATGTTGGCCGCGAGCGAACATAGCTCTAGAAACGGTGTGCCGGGATCTAGCAGTTTCGCCAGACGATCACGCGCAGTCTGCTTTTTGTGTTTTGCCAGACGGTCGAGATCGCGCTGCGGACGATCGTAGCGCGCCGCATACTGCTTTTTCTGAAATTCCATCGCCATACCCTTGTTGTGGGCATAACGCTGGCGGAACTCTTGGGAGGCCGTGTTAATTTGTGACTTAAACGGAGGCATGGTTAGTCCTTGCTTCTAAGAGTCTTACTTGTCGCCATCTTCAAGCGGCACAAAGGAAACGAGCGTCGCGCCGCGGTCGAAGGGCGCATTGGCTTCGAAATGCACTTTCTCGATCACGCCGTCGCGCGGTGCGACGAGACCAATTTGCAACTTCATACTCTCGACCGTAAGAAGCTGCTGGCCTGACTTCACTTCGTCGCCATCGGCACAATTAAGGCTAACGACGGTGCCCGGCATATCCGCCCGAATTTCATCAGCCGAACCTGCATCCGCACCCGCTGCACCGGGCCCACGCGGCACACTGATGATATGGGTACGTCCGTTGATGCGCATGTACACTTCTTCGGACGTTGCATAACGCCACCCCCTATAAACCTTGCCGTCGACCATGATTTCAAAGTCGCCGGAGGCGGGGCAGTTGGCTTCAGTGATTGTATGTTCACGGTCGCCGATCCGAATGCGGAGCAGCGGCTTACGCTTGACGATATCAGCTTCGATAGTGCGGTCGTCTATATTGATTTGATAAGGCATGATGAACTCAATTTTGCCAAGAGCCGATGGACGCGTACGGCTCGGGAACTTCAAATGCGGATACGCGGAAATCGGCATCACCTAACAAGGCCGTTGAAATCACCGCGGTTTCCTCTTCACCAGTCAATGCCGGTGGCATAAGCCCATCAGCATGATCTGTTAAAAAGCCGGTATGCAATTTGCCGCTCTTGAACACTTCGTTCTTCATAATGCGGCCAAGGAAGTCGATGTTGGTCGGCACCCCGAGCAGAACAAAGTCACCCAACGCTTCATCCATTTTAGCGACGGCATCCGCACGTGTTGTGCCGTAGCAGATCAACTTCGCAAGCATTGAGTCGAAAGCCGGTGTTACCGCCTGACCTTCCCTGATGCCGCCGTCGAACCGTACACCTTCGCCAACCGGCAGATGCATCAGACCAATGCGGCCTGTGGCCGGTTGATAGTCCTTTTCGGGCCGTTCGGCACAAATGCGGACTTCAATCGCATGGCCGGTTTGCTTCAAATCGGATTGCTTGAAAGACAGGCCCAGGCCAGAAGCGATTTTGACCTGTTCGGCGACGAGATCGATTCCGACAACCATTTCGGTTACCGGGTGTTCCACCTGAAGGCGCGTATTCATTTCCAGGAAATAAAACTTACCGTCGGCCCCCAAGATGAATTCCACGGTTCCGGCGTTCTTGTAGTTCGCCGCCTTAGTCAGACGAACGGCAGCGTCGCAAATCTCGTCGCGTAGCTTTGCCGACATGTTCGGAGCCGGAGACTCTTCAACAACCTTTTGATAGCGGCGTTGAATAGAACATTCCCGTTCAAACAAATGAACGACATCGCCCTTCCCGTCTCCGAGCACCTGCACCTCGATATGGCGCGGCTCTACAACCAGTTTCTCGGCGTACACCCGTCCGTCGGAGAAGTAGCGCTCGGCTTCACTGGCCGCGACGCGAATGCTTTCTTCGAGCTCGTCTTTTTTATTGACGATTTTCATGCCCTTGCCGCCGCCGCCGGCTGAAGCTTTGATCAGCAGCGGAAAACCGATCTTTTCGGCTTCCTTGATGAAATCATCCAGGCTGCCGGTTTGACGAGCGCTGGGAGCAATCGGAATGCCGTGCTTCGCTGCAAACTCGCGCGATTCAATCTTATCGCCCATGAGTTTGATGGCGTCGGTATTCGGCCCGATAAAGGCGATGCCGGCCTTCTCAATGGTCTCGGCAAAGCCCGCGTTTTCCGAAAGGAATCCATAGCCGGGATGAACGCCGTCCGCGCCGGTTTTCTTACAGGCCGCGATGATCTGCTCTTGATCCAGGTACGCAGCCGTCGGCACTTCGCCCGATAGCTGCACACTCTCGTCAGCCAATTGGACGTGCGGCGCTGCGCGGTCTTCATGATGAAAGACAGCAACACTACCGATGCCCATATCTTTGAGAGACTTTATGACGCGACAAGCGATTTCGCCGCGATTTGCGATGAGTACTTTTTTCAGCATGTGGTTGACCCAGTTTTGATTAAGGTGCCCCTGGACTCTTTGCTAGATGCTCGAGCCGTTTAGTTACTTGTTCTAATCGATGAATAACCTGACCACTAGTGTCCGCGACATCGGACGTCGACTCTGGATTGGCTAGACCTCGGTAAATGATATCGACGATACTGTCCGCTGCTTCGTCCGGTGAAAAATCTCCGACACCACGCAAGTAAGCCCACGTGTGGTGTTCGACTCCCCCATAGATCATATCGCGCACAATTTGCAGCGGCACATCCGATCTAAATTCGCCCGACGCCATCCCATCTTCGATGATCGAGAGTGTGCGCTGAGTGTACGCCCGGTTCAACTCAAAGACCGGTGTTTTCCGATATTCCGGCCAAACCCGCAGCTCTCCCATAACCAGACGGCACATTGCGGGCTCCTCGTGAATGACAACGAGGTGACGCCAAACCATGAAGCGCAAGCGATTCCAGGTGCCGCGCAGGCCCTGAAGCTGCTGGTCGTAATCCGACAGCATCTGCTCGTACCAGTCGCCCGCCACCTCTATCAGCAGGTCGCGCTTGCTTGGAAAGTAACGATAAATCGTGCCTTCGACGACGCCCAACCGCTGGGCGATCTCTGAAATGACCGCCTCGCTGTACCCCTTCTCGCAGAAGACCGTACGCGCCATTTCCATAATATCCGCGATCCGCTGCTCGGGCGGAAGGCGGTGGACTCGGCGCCGCAGAGGTTGCGTAGCATCTTTCATATTTCGGCTTTCGCCTTTTCAGCTAAAGACGCGAAACTACTTATTCGTCCAATCAGGCTTGCGCTTTTCCTGGAAGGCCTTGAACCCTTCTTTGCAGTCTTCTGTTTGCGCCATCGTGGGTAACAATAACTGTCCGAAATCGAACGCCTGCTGCAAAGTCATGTCGCGTACGGCGCGGAATCCGATCTTGCCAAGGCGAATAGCCGTCGGCGACTTATTCGTGATGCGGCCAAGTAGCCATTCGGTTTTTTCGTCCAATTCTTCCGGCGGGACCACGTAGTTGATGAGGTCCATCTGCAACGCTTCTTCGGCGGTGAACATCTCGCCCGTGATACAAAGCTCGAACAGTTTACGGAGCGGTAACACGCGGTGCAGCAAAGGCATAATCATCGCCGGAAACAAGCCGATGCCCGACTCTGGGGCTCCGAACTTCGCGGAAGATGATGCCACTGCCATATCGCAAGCGCACAAGAGACCCAAGCCGCCGGCAAGTGCCGGGCCGTTAACGCGGGCTACGATGGGAAGCGTGCTATCGTTCATACGGTTGAACATACGCACGACGAAGTTGCGTGGGTCGGCGGGATTCACAGTGAAGGGCGCACCGGTCGCGCTCGGCTTCAAATCACCGCCGGCACAGAAAGCCTTGTCGCCAGACCCGGTTAAACAAATTGCCCGACACTCGGGATCGGCCTCGGCTGCCTCAATTGCAGCGATGATGCCATTGGCGACGTCCTCGTTGAGGGCATTGCGGCGCTCAGGCCGGTTGATAAAAACCCATTTCACGGCACCGCGCGTTTCCTGCAGGACAACTTCTTCGGACATATTCTCTCTCCCTTGGCAGCCGGTTGTTCCGGCCTATCAGCTTCTTAATGAATGCAACTCATTTTGCCCGGGGAGTCAAGGCGGTTGCCGCGAAATATCATTTCAATCCCTTATTTACTGGGAAATATAGATAATAATTGGAACTCATTTTATTGCGAAATTTCTAGAATTTGGCCAAATTTCATAGACATATTGAGTTTCACTTATTAGGCTGCCGCTTAGGTCCGTCAATGACCCTACATTCCGGAAGGGACGCCCCATGAGCCAAGTTAGCGCTGCCGAGTCCACCTTGCGTAACTCTATCGCTGAGTTCGATCTGGGTGACGATCATCAACAGTTTCTTGATTTGGCCGATAAATATTCGCGGCAGGAACTGTATCCCCTCGCCGAAAAAATGGACTTAGAGGAGTCCTGGCCGGACGGCCTGTTTGAAAAATTAGGTAGTGACGGCTATCTCGGCATCACCATCCCAGAAGAATTCGGCGGCGCGGGATCTGACTTGTTCACCAGCGGCCTGGTACTGCAGGCAATGTCGCGCTGGAATCACGCTGTGGCTTTGAGCTGGGTCGCCCACGACAATCTATGCGCCAACAACATCTACCGCAACGGCAACGACGCCCAGCGCCGCAAGTACCTGCCGGGGCTGTGCTCGGGAAAACTCGTCGGCGCGCTAGGCCTGACAGAACCGGGTGCCGGATCGGACGCGCTAGGCTCGATGCGCACGACCGCCAAAAAGGACGGCGACCACTACGTTCTGAACGGCAGCAAGATTTTCATAACAAACGGCCCGATCGCCGATGTTCTGCTGGTCTATGCCAAGACCGACCCCGAGAAAGGCCCAAAGGGCATTTCCGCGTTTATAGTTGAAAAGGACATGCCGGGATTTGCGGTGGCTCAGAAACTGGTGAAGATGGGCTTCCGCGGCAGCCAGACGGCCGAACTTGTCTTCGACAACTGCCGGGTGCCAGCAGAGAACATGGTCGGCGAAGAAAACAAAGGCGTATCCATTGTGATGAGCGGCCTTGATCTGGAACGCGCCATGATTTCGCCGATCTGCCTTGGAATCTGCGAGCGGGCGCTGGAAATCAGTATTGAATACGCCAAAACTCGCACACAGTTCGGCAAATCGATCTCCAACTTCCAGATGATTCAGTCAAAGCTTGCAGACATGTATGTCTGGGTCGAGACTATGCGGACCTTTAACTATCGCGTTTTGGCCGCTTCCAACGACCTCGAGATTGGCGGCGGCGGCCGGGGCAACATCCACGCTTTAACCGCGGCTTCGGTCATGTACACAGCGGAAACGATGGCTAAAGTGTTACACGAAACTGTGCAAATTCACGGCGGCTACGGGTATATCTGGGAGTCGGAAGCTAACCGTCTGTTCCGCGCGACCAAACTTCTTGAAATTGGTGCAGGAACCACGGAAGTACGTAAAATGATCATCAGCGGAGAGTTGTTAAAATAGTATTCGACCGCTGCCCGGCGATCACAGACCGGCGGCGACACAGGGAGGGATAAGATGTTCTTGGGTGTTTCATCCATGCTTCGGCGAACCGTGCAAACACGGGCGAACGACATTGCGACAGTTTACAATGGTCGCCAACAAACCTGGGCTGAACTTTACGACAAGACAGCGCGGCTTGCGGGAGGCCTGGCGAAACTCGGACTTGATATAGACGAGCGCATTGCGCTGATCGTGAACAATTCCGACAGATATGTGGAAATCGCGCTGGCGTCCGCGTGGGCGGGCAGCGTCGTCACACCCCTCAACGGCCGGTGGAGCGTCCCGGAACTGCTCGACGCCATGGAGGACAGCACTCCCCTCGTCCTCATGATTGACGACGCTAATCTCGAGTCCGGCAAACAGGTTGCCGAAGCCTATCGGAAGTCCGGTCACAAACTGACCCTGCTTTTCTCAGGTGACGGCAAGTGCCCCGAAGGATTTGAAGACTACACCGCCCTTTGCAAGTCAGAGCCAATCGAAGACGCAGGCCGCATGGGCGACGATCTGTTCACGATTTTCTACACCGGCGGAACCACCGGCCGGTCCAAGGGCGTGATGTTGAGCCATACCAATATCATGGCATCGGCGATCGGGAGCATGGCCGAAGGACATTTCGGAGAACGCGGCATTTACATCAACATGCTGCCGACCTTTCACCTCTCGAGCATGTGGCCCTACATCGCGTGCGTCTGCAGCGGCGCAAAAACAATTAGTTTACCCGGCTTTGTGCCAGAGGATGTGCTTGCCGCCATTCAAAAGTACAAGGTTACCGAAACACTGCTCGTACCCACCATGGTGCAGATGCTCATTGAGCACCCCGACTTCTCGAAGTACGACACAAGCTCCATGACACACATCATTTATGGGGCTGCGCCCATCACCGAAGCGTTGGTTGACCGCGCGGTAAAGGCCTTCCCCAGCGCCGACTTCGTTCAAGCGTACGGCATGACCGAACTGTCGCCGCTGGCCACAACTTTGCAGTTCGAACATCTCCACGGAGAAGGCCGCAGACTGGGCCGTAACCGCTCTGTTGGCCGTGCGACTTTCGGCGTCGAAGTAGAGATCGTTGACGAGGACGACAACCCCGTACCGCGCGGCACGGTCGGCGAAATCAAGGTTCGCGGCGCCAACCGTATGCTCGGGTACTGGAATCGCCCGGAGGAAACCAAAGCTGCGATCATTGACGGTTGGATGCATACCGGTGACGGCGGGTACATGGATGAAGGCGGCTTTGTCTTCATGGTCGACCGCATCAAGGATATGATTATTTCCGGCGGCGAAAACATTTACTCGGTAGAAGTGGAAAACTGCGTCACCCAGCACCCTGCTGTATCGCAATGCGCCGTAATTGGCGTTCCCGACGAGAAGTGGGGCGAACGCGTCCAAGCTTGCGTTATTCTGCATCCTGGCGCGAATTCTGGCATTGAGCAGGATATCATTGATCACTGCCGCGCGCTGATCGCCCACTACAAATGTCCGCGGACAGTCGTTTTCCGTGACTCATTCCCGCTGTCGGGCGCCGGTAAAGTTCTGAAACGCGAACTTCGTAAGGAGTATGCACCCGACTAGGCTCGACAGGAATGTCTTGCCGTTAACAGGTGCGACAACCGCTTTTCTGGGTTTCGTCGTAACTAACAACGGTCAAAGGGCGGCCCTTGCCCCAGCCCTTGGCTCTCAATGATTCGATTTGCTTCGCGAAGTCTCGGGTGGGTCTGCCGCCCGAGGCACGCCAACTATCGTAATAGTCAACGGCATTATCATTCTGGCCAACGCCGGAGTAGCTGATCATCCGATCGATATGCACGGCGTCAATGACGGCACCGTTATCGACAAACTTAGCAAGCATCAACGCCTTGTTCGAAGCAACGATGGCTGCAATGAAGTGCTCGGTGAGACGCTCGTAGTGTGTGAGGATGGTGAAGTAGCGGGCAGCATCGGTCACCGACATGCGACCGGCGTCGTGACGTTTGGTGAGTTGCTCTAACCTTTTACCCGTTGCTTTTAGATCACCGCTCTGCAGCGCCTCTAACGTCTGAGCGAATGTCCGGTAGTTTGACTGACTTATGCCTCGTACCGCCCCGCCGCGCTGAGACTCGTTTGAGTCATTTTCATAGAGATCGCTAAAGAACGTAAAGCCGAGATCATAACTGCTTGCAATGGGTGCGCCGTCCTTGGTGGCGGGCGTGAAATTGTATGAGCGCGCCGTGCTTAGGACAGTGTCGTCATAAAATCCGCTGGGATAAGACTGTACAACCGTCGCATCCGTGACCTGCCCTGTTTCCGACACCATAACTTCGACATGCACGAACCCTTCTTTCATTGTTTCGTGCGCAATCCCGGGTACGGTCGGGCGCAAGTAAGAGGTCGGTTCGGGTGGTGTCCCCAAGTCGGTCAGAGAGTCGGCCTTGAGGGCTAACCCAGTTGCAAACACGCTGATGCGATCTGGCGCCCCCGCGATAGATCTAGACTGAATCCCTTGCGCAAAAACCGTCGAACTCAGGGCAAATATCGCGGCAACGATGGTTGTTATAATACCGGTTCTCATCTCTTCCCTCCCTTGTCAGGCTTAAGTTAGATGACTTCGGTTTATCCACTGCACGTACAGCGTGAACGATTTAGTTTTCAGCTTTCATCGGCGCATCGGGCACGGTTGCAAATTCTATTGCCTCTGAACGCCACCAGTCTGTCACGCCTTAATGGAGCGACGATCCACTCCCAATTGATTCAGACCCTAAAGGTAACTTGGTGCAAACCCCTCCTCTCTTGAGATCGGGGTCATACGCATGAAGTTTTCCAGCCCACTTTCAGCCAGAATAAGCACCATTCCCGTGTAATTCCACTAACCACAAAAGATAATACACGCTGCCTTTTAATTGCAACTTTATTATTATACCATCTAAGATAGTAGTGAGGCGGGAGGGGCGCTTTTCCATGACTATGAGAGCAGGTGTGATAGCTGCGGCTGCGGCGCTTTTATGGCTTCCGACATCAGAAAGCCACGCACAGGGATTCCGCGCAGGGTCGGATGCCGCCGGCGGCCGCATCGGCGCACTATGCAATGTCAAAGAATTGACGCCGGCGGAGCAGAACGATTGCACCGAGCGTATGCGAGCGACAGACGACAAAGACGAGCGCGCAGCAATACGTGCGGAAATCAAAGCGAAAGTTTCTGCTGTCCGCAAACAGCGCTAACGAAGATTTCGTTTTAAGCACTTAAGCTAAGATCCCGCTGTCGCGAGTAGTTAAGCAATCGCTGACTGTAACTGTACGCGACTATCCACTTTGCGGCGCGCCCGTAAGACAGCGAGCGCTATTGCAAATGCCGTCACGCACATGCCTTTGTAAAACCGCAAGTTAGCTACTCCGCAAGATCTATACATTTGCGCGCTTAAAACGCCGTGATTCCCCAACTTCTAGCGAATTTTTGGGCCGATAAGCCTCGAATCCCTGAAGGCCCTAGGTTAATCTAAACTATGTGTGGCTGAGGACGGGAGGCAGTAGCTCCACCCCAGCACCGAACTACATGCCGGCGCACAGGGGGAGGCTATGACTAAATATACAACAAGCTATGTCCACGGAACGTCGGCAACGCCTTTGATCGGTGACACCGTAGGCGTACATTTCGATAAGGTCGCTGCGCGCTGGGCGAACCGCGACGCAGTCATAGTCCGGCATCAAAACATTCGTTGGAGCTATTCAGATTTAAAGCAGCGGGTCGATGCCATGGCTGCCGGTTTTCTGGCGCTTGGCCTAGAACCCGGAGACCGGATCGGCATATGGTCGCCCAACAATGCCGAATGGATCGTCACACAGTACGCGACAGCAAAGGCCGGATTGGTGCAGGTCAACATCAACCCAGCTTACCGGCTGTCTGAAGTCGAATATGCCCTGAACAAAGTAGAGTGCAAAGCGCTTGTCGCCGCCGAAAGTTTTAAAACGAGTGACTATGTCGGCATGGTTCGCGCACTTGCACCGGAAGTAGAAATCAGCGATCCGGGCGAGCTGACGTCGCGGCGCCTGCCCCATCTCAAAACATTGATACGGATCGGCACGAACAAAATTCGTGGCTGGTACAATTTTGAAGATGTCCCGGGGATGGCTACCGATAGCCACCGCAAACAGATCGACGACTTCGCGACGACCCTCCAGTTCGACGACCCCATCAATATTCAATTTACCAGCGGCACAACAGGCTCGCCCAAAGGCGCGACCCTCACCCACCATTCCATCCTCAACAATGGTTTTCAGACCGGCGAGATGCTGAATTTTACCGAGAATGATCGGCTGTGCATTCCGGTGCCTCTGTATCATTGTTTTGGCATGGTCGCCGCCAGCTTGTGCTGCCTGACACACGGCGCCGCCATGATTTTTCCCGCCGAGTCATTTGAACCGCAGCCCACGCTTGAGGCCATTCAAGCCGAAAAGTGTACGGCGGTTTACGGCGTACCTACGATGTTCGTCGCCATGTTGAGTGAACCCGATTTCAAGTCCTATGACCTTAAGTCTTTGCGCACGGGCATTATGGCGGGTTCGCCTTGCCCGGTTGAGATCATGAAACGCGCGATCTCGGAGATGAATATGTCGGAGGTCACCATTGCCTACGGCATGACTGAAACTAGCCCTGTTATCACGCAGACGGGCGTGAATGAAACTATGGAACGCCGCGTCGGTACAGTCGGCGTCGTATATCCGCATGCCGAAGTAAAAATTGTTGATGCAGAAAACCGCATCGTTCCAATCGGTGAACGCGGCGAGTTATGCGCCCGCGGATATCTTGTAATGCGCGGCTACTGGAATGACAAAAAGCGCACGGCCGAGGCCATAGATGACGGCGGCTGGATGCACACAGGCGATCTAGCCATTATGGATGAGCACGGCTATTTCAACATCGTCGGGCGCATTAAAGACATGGTGATTAGAGGCGGCGAGAACGTGTATCCGCGCGAGATTGAGGAGTTTTTATATAAACATCCCAAAGTCGAAGCCGTGCAGATTTTCGGCGTGCCCGACCCAAAATTCGGAGAAGAACTCTGCGCCTGGGTGAAACTTCAGTATGGCGTCAGCGCCAACGAAGAAGAGATCAAGGCGTTTTGCAAAGATCAAATCGCCCACTACAAAATCCCACGCTACGTGCGCTTTGTAGAGGAGTTTCCAATGACGGTTACCGGTAAAATACAGAAGTTTGTGATGCGCGAGCAGATGATCGAGGAGCTAAAACTAGAGGTACAGAAAACAGCGTAGAGAACTGTGTACCCTTTCGGCGACATTTACTGACCCGGTCGAGCAGCCTGCATAGATCGCCTCTCAAGAGCGCCTTCAAAGGTTTGCAGGACCCTGGTGCCCGGCTTGCCGCGCTGATCGAGGTCTTCTGCCCATTGTTGGTTGACGCCCGCAAGAACAGCCCGAAAGGCTGCGCGATCTTCGATAGTCAATTCAACGAATGTGACACCCGCATCCTCTATCGCTTTCTGACTGACAATTGAATCCTTGTCAGTCTCCTTGCATGAGCTTTCAACAACTTCTTCGCCCGCCTGCGTGAACGCCTTTCGGATATCAGCAGGCATATCTCTCCAAGCGTCCAGATTAACAACGTACATGATGACCGCGCTGCCGAAGTTCTCGTCGCCGGTTCCATATTTTAGATGATGGTGAAGGTCGTAGTCGGCAATACTGGAATGGGATAAGAACAACCCGTCTATCGTTCCCCGAGAGAGAGATTCCAAAATCTCGGGTGCGCCCATCTGCACCGGCACACCGCCCAACCTACGAGTCATCAGAACTTTGGGTCCGCCTGGCGCTCGTAACTTCAACCCCTGAACAGCGTTTACGCCGTCGATGGGTGCATGCGCGAGATAGAGCTGATAGGGAGCCAGGACCAGTGAGAAAAGTGCCCGCACACCTAAAGGCTCAAGCTCGTTTTGGTCGATTATGCCGCCTGGCTTAACGAGGCCCCAGTACGCTAACGTACCTTCACACGAATTCGAGAAAGCCGCTGGCAATTCAGCAACGCCTGAAAGCGGCAATTTGTCGGTGATATAAGACGGTGCGGCCAGGCCGACATCGACCACACCACTTTGCGTCAACGAGAGCAGATCCTTGGCTTTTCCTAGTTGTTCGCCGGGGAAGTAGTCGAAGACCACCTCCCCGTTTGTCAACTCCGCCACACGGTCCATCCAAGCCTCGGCCATGAAGGTCGAGATGAAATGTCCGGACGGAAGATAATCAGCAATCCGCAGAACAGTTGGCTCGGCTTGCACGGCACCGGGCGCGAGGAGGCAGGTGACCGTTGCGCCAGCCACACATGCCCATTTCAAGCCCTCGCGCAATCCCATGAAACCGATCCTGTCCTTGCCCGGCTAAGGTTTAATCCTCGACCGGTTTGCCTGTGTTTGGGTTGAGCAGCGGACCGATTTTTGGCCGAAGCCACTCCATCGGCACCGATTGATTAGCCGGCATGGATTTCTGGAATGCCGGACGAGCCATGATCCGATCGAAGTAGGCCTTGACGGATGGATGTTCATCATGCGTGACGAACGCCGAGGAAAAGTAAATGCTGAATCCGACGCAGGTATCGGCCGCCGAAAATCCACTGGGAAGCAAGAACTCCTGCCCGCTTAGAATTCTTTCCATGGCATCGAGGCATTTGCCAAGACGGCGTGTTTCAAAATAGATGACGATTTCAGACTTTTGTTCCGGCGGTACGAACACATACTGCTGAACCATATTCTGACACGGGATGATCACTGTCTCGGCAAAGTGAATCCACTGAAGCCAATCGTAGCGTTCCGCGTGTCCAACGGGACGCCCAAACTTATTTTCTTTGTCGTATTGCTCACACAGATACTCAGCGATGGCGCCGGACTCCATCAATGTTTTGTCGCCGTCCACCAAGGCCGGAACGCGGCCCAACGGATGAACACTAAGATATTCTTTTGAGCGAAGTATTTTATGATCGAAGGGCATATCTTCGAGATCGAAAGGAAGACCTAACTCGTGCAAAAGCCATAAGGAGCGCATCGAGCGCGTTTCAGCGCAGTGGTAAAGTTTCATGGTCATGTTGTGAGTTACCTGTAACAGAGTGTAAGGCGCGAATTCGCAGACTGCGTTCGATATTCCCCAGATGGCAGGAGAATTCAAGGAATTCATTCTACTCACTGTAGCTTAGCGCGAAACCGAAGCCGACATCGCTTTTTTTAACGCTTCCTCCGCATCGGTAGGCAGAAAAATCCCACCTTCATTCCACGCAGTTCGCAGGTTATATTTGAGCATCATAGACATCAATAACTTGGGAGACCCATTATGGCTTTTCGCCTCGTGGTCAACGGGACCGAGCATACCGTCGAAGTAGAGGGCGAAATGCCCCTTCTCTGGGTGCTGCGCGACGAGTTAGGCTTGACGGGCACAAAGTACGGTTGCGGTGTCGCCGCGTGCGGGGCCTGCACCGTACATGTGAACGGCCGCGCAGCGCGCAGTTGCACGCTGCCCGTCGCCGCCGTCACCGGCCCCGTGACCACCATCGAAGGGCTGTCTGCCGACTCCTCTCATCCTGTGCAGAAGGCGTGGATTGAAAAGCAAGTGCCTCAATGTGGGTATTGTCAGTCCGGAATGATCATGGCGGTAGCAGCCCTAGTCGCGCAGACGCCCAACCCCAGCGACGACGAATTGAAGCAGACCATTTCCAACGTATGCCGCTGCGGCACCTATGATCGCGTTCGCGAGGCCGTCGCTTCGCTTTCCGAAGTTTAAGGGAGGCGAGTATGAAGATCACACGACGCAAAGCGCTTCTCGGCACCGCACTCGTTGGCAGCGCTCTGCTCATCGGATATGCCGCCCGTCCCTATCCGCAGCGCGACAACGCGCGTGCAGTTTTGGGACACGGTAAGGACGGCGCACTGCTGACCGCGTGGGTGAAGGTGTATCCAGACAACCGCGTTGAGGCCATCGTGCCACACTGCGACATGGGCCAAGGCTCGCAGACCGCGCTCGCGCAGATGCTAGCCGACGAGATGGACGCGGACTGGACATTGGTCTCCGTGCTGGAAGCGCCGGCTCACGAAGCTTTTGCAAACGCCGACGTTATTAAGGGCTTCGCCGGAGAATTCGGTGTGCCAGAGGTGCTCATGAGCGGCGTAGACCTAATCGCCGGCACGGCAGCACGGATGATCAATATACAAATTACCGGAGGCAGCTCTGCAATTCGCTTCACCGGACAGCATGCCATGCGCCCCACCGGGGCAGCAGCTCGCGAGATGTTTATTCAGGCGGCCTCGGACTCTTGGAATGTTCCCGTATCCGAATTGAGAACAGAGGACAGCCATGTGCTTCATGACGGAAGTAACCGGAAGGTTCCATACGGCGCGCTGATCGAGGCGGCGTCATTGCTGACACCGCCCGAAAACCCAAAGCTTAAAACACCCGAGCAATTCAAAATCATGGGCAAATCGGTGCCGCGTCTGGACGTCCCGGAGAAGGTCAACGGCACGGCCATGTACGGTATCGATACCCGAACGGAGGGTATGAAGTATGCCGCCATTCGGCACAGCCCCGTGTTCGGCGGCCAAGTCGATACGGTGGACGAAACCTCTATCGCCGGACGGCGCGGCGTGGAGCGCATTGTACGTTTAGGTGATGCCGTCGCTGTGGTGGCCGACAACACATGGCGGGCAGAACAGGCGGCGCGAGCGTTGAACGTCACATTCACCGGAGGCGACAGTGTCGGTCTTTCCTCGGACAGCATGTTCGCCGAGTTTGAAAAAGCCGTCGCGGGCGCGCCAACTAGCGACGACCGCAAGCTGGGAGACGTAGATAGCGCCCTTGCCGGGGCTGCTCAAATCGTCGAGGCCAGTTACCGAGCACCCTTCCAGGCCCACGCGCCGATGGAGCCTCTGAATTGCACGGTGTTGGCACGGTCTAACGGTACAGCTGAAGTCTGGGTCGGCTCGCAAAATCCACTGGGCGTAAGGGCAGCCGTTGCCAAAACCCTGGACTATGACCCGGCGGATGTCTTGGTTCACCGCCTGCGCATGGGCGGCGGGTTTGGCCGACGCGCCGACGTCGAGCCAATTGTTCAAGCCGCAAAAATCGCCGGCGAAATGAAAGACACGCCGATCAAGCTGACCTGGTCACGTGAACAAGATACCCAACACGACCACTACCGGCCTGCCGGGGTGAGCCGTTTTCGCGGCGGGCTCGACGAGAAGGGAAATCCTGTCGGCTGGCTGAACGTCTACAACTGGAAAGATGAGCCGGGCGAAGCGTCCTTAATCCCTTACGAGATAGCAGATCAGCATATCGGCTACGTTGATGCCAAAGCGCCGATACCCACAGGCGCATGGCGCAGCGTTGCTCACTCGCGGCATGGTTTTTTTACGGAATCCTTTGCCGATGAAATGGCGCATGCTGCTGGCGCAGATCCCTACGAGTTCCGCCGCAAGCTTCTGGCCGGGGAACCGCGCTTTTTAGATGTCCTTGATATGGCTGCGGAAAGGGCCGGTTGGGGAACGCCGTTGCCGGAGGGCACGGGCCGCGGTATTGCAATCCACAAGGCGTTCGGCTCCATCACCGCGCAAGTCGCAGAGGTGACGTGGAAGCCCGAAGGCGGTGTTTCTGTAGACCGCATTGTTTGCGTGCTTGATTGCGGTGAACTCGTAAACCCGGACACGGTTCAGGCACAGCTCCAAGGCGGGGTATTGTACGGATTGAGCGCCGCGCTGTATGGCAAAATTACAATTGCGGACGGTCGGGTGGTGCAATCGAACTTCAACGACTATCGCGTGGTTAAACTTGCCGATGCACCGCGCATTGAAACCCATGTAATTCGCTCCGGCGCGCCCATGGGCGGCGTCGGCGAACCAGGCACACCTGCGGCGGCCTCGGCTGTTGCCAACGCCGTGTTTGCAGCAACCGGACAACGACTACGCGACATGCCGTTCGATTTAGATAAATTCCCGCCCCGTGACCCGGATGATGCCACCGGCAGCGTGTAAGTTTATTGCATGTACCAGCCGTGACTGACGACCAGCGACTGCCCGGTAAGTGCATTTGAGCCGAAAGATGCAAAAAATAGTACGGCCTGAGCCACATCTTCGACGGTTGTAAATTCGCCATCGACGGTGTGCTTGAGCATCACGTTCTTGATGACGTCATCCTCTGAGATTCCCAGAGCCTTTGCCTGTTCGGGAATCTGTTTGTCCACGAGCGGCGTGCGCACAAACCCGGGGCAAACGACATTGGCGCGCACCTTATGCGCAGCACCTTCCTTAGCAATAACTTTCGCAAGACCGATCAATCCGTGCTTGGCAGTGACATAAGGGGCCTTAAGCACCGACGCTTCTTTCGAATGCACGGACCCCATTAGAATAATGCTGCCGCCGCGCCCCTGTTTAAACATATGACGCAAGGCCGCGCGGGATGTGAGAAAGGCACCGTCTAGGTGGATGGCAAGTAGCTTCTTCCACGCCGCAAAATCAAAGTCCTCCATCGGCGCGACGGTCTGAATACCGGCGTTGCTGACAAGAATATCTATGCCGCCGAATTTTTCGGCGGCCGTCGCAATGCCCGTATCAACTTGCGCTTCGTCGGCGACATCCATTGCCACGCCCATGGCTTGCGTGTCGGTGGCATCAAGCTCTGCCGCGCAAGCCTCGGCATCGGCGATATTCAAATCGGCTATGACGACCTTTGCGCCTGCGTGCATAAGAGTCCGCGCGATTTCCTTGCCGATTCCCCGCGCCGCTCCGGTAACCACCGCGACCTTGTCTTGAACAGTCATGTTAAAATTCCGCATCTACTTCTTCGAGTTCTTCCGGTTCAGCCGTTGCATCTTTCACCCAGGCCGCCATATGAGACCACTTCATAATGGTTTTGCAGTAGGCCGCGCAGTCTTCGTCGAGTTGAACATCGTATGTGAGGAAGCGGCTACATACCGGCGCATACATTGCGTCGGCCATAGTCGGCTTACCAAACAAGTACGGGCCGCCGTACGCAGCCAAGCATTCTTGCCAGATCGCCACAACCCGCGCGATGTCGGGTTTAGCGCCAGACCATACTTTAAACTTAGGATAGTGCGCCTTGATGCTCATCGGTAATGCTGAACGGAGGTTGAAAAACCCTGAGTGCATCTCGCCGGATATAGAGCGGCAATGCGCTCTGACTTTCCGGTCTTTGGGCAACAGTCCCGCCTTCGGGTTCAACTCGGCGAGGTATTCGGCAATCGATAAAGTGTCCCATACCTCCGCGCCGTCGTGTTCTAGCCGCGGCACCAAGACCGACGGAGAAAGCAATAGAAGTTCGGCGCGGGTGTCGGGATCGTCAATGGGCATCGTCTTTTCTTCAAAATCCAGCCCAGCCATTTTGCATAGCAGCCACCCACGCAGCGACCAGGAGGAGTAGTTCTTGCTCGAAATAGTGAGGATGGCCGCGGACATGGGAGCTCCCTTGGACGACTCGGTGGCAAAAGGGGGCCACCTTATTTACCCCTAGACTAAAGGATCATCTCGCAATGCAGCATAAATTGCACTACCCTTTATTAGATCGAGTCTAACCACCATAGGTCGCAGAATGCTTTACTTGGCGTATCAGACCCAGTTCGACCTTCTAAGGCCCATGCGCCAGTTCGCCCGGGCCATACACGCAATAGTCGAACCCCTGACCCGGACTCATGCTTTGCCGGGAATGGCGCACCTGCGCGCGAGTTGGGAAATGATGGGACGTGCGCGCCTCACCCACGACCGGCCTGCCTTCGGGATCGACCAAGTCAAAGTCGGCGATCAAGATGTGACGGTGCGCGAAATTGCCGTGAGTGTCACGCCCTTCTGCACGCTATTGCATTTTGCAAAAGACACTGATGTCGCCCAGCCCAAAGTACTGCTGGTCGCCCCTTTGTCCGGGCATTTCTCCACGCTTTTGCGCGCCACCGCCAGAACCATGCTCGCCGATCATGATGTCTACGTGACCGACTGGCATAACGCACGGAACGTGCCGACCGAGGAAGGTCATTTCGGCCTCGATGATTTTATTGAGTTGATGATTCAATTCATGGAGACTCTTGGCCCGAACACCCATGTGATTTCGGTATGCCAACCGTGTGTGCCGGTGCTCGCGGCCGTGGCCGTAATGGCCGAAGACAAAAACCCCGCGCAGCCGCGCAGCATGACTTTGATGGCGGGCCCCATCGATACGCGCGTCAGCCCTACTAAAGTGAACGAACTCGCCACCAGCAAATCCCTCGATTGGTTCGAACAAACACTGATTTCCGCCGTTCCTCCCCGCCTTGAAGGCGCTGGCCGCCGAGTTTATCCGGGCTTTCTCCAGCTAACCGCCTTTATGGCCATGAACCATGAGCGCCATCAAAGGGCGCATCACGACATGTACACGCATCTCGCGAACGGCGATGCGGACAAGGCCGAAGCCCTCAAACTGTTTTACGATGAATACTTTGCCGTTCTGGACTTACCTGCTGAATTTTATCTGGAGACGATCAGCAAAGTCTTTCAGGACGCCCTTCTGGCAAAAGGCGAATTGACCTATCGCGGACGGCTAGTGAACCCCGGGGCAATTAAACGCACAGCACTCCTAACCGTGGAAGGCGGCCGCGACGATATTTGCGCGCCAGGGCAGACTGCCGCAGCACACGACTTATGCACCGGCTTAAAGCCACATAAGAAACGCCACCATTTGGAATCCGGCGTAGGCCACTATGGCGTGTTTAGCGGCCGGAAATGGCAATCGCGAATTTATCCCATTATTCGAAACCTGATCCTGTCGACGAACTAGGCAGATTGAATAGAAAAAGCGTGTTTAGGCCCTTTATATTTCTCCTAAAAGTAGCCCCTACCTATCGTTAGGCAGTATGATTGGGCTGACAGTCCTAGGCCGCACAGCTAAAGTCTCGTCCCGTAAGATTGTAGTCTCACATAATCGAGGGAGGACGTATCTATGTTGCGCCATGTTGCAGCCGCTACTCTGTGCTTGTCGTTTGTGATTGGAACCGTACAAGCCGCCGACAGTATCCCCGCTCATATCAGCGCCGCCGTTGCTGACCCGTCACGACCCGAAGCAGACACCACCCGTGACGAAAACCGCAAGCCCGCAGCCGTCGTTGCTTTCGCCGGCCTTAAGTCCGGCGATAAAGTGGCCGACCTCAATCCGGGCGGCGGATACTTCACACGTATTTTCGCCAAAGCCGTAGGCGCTCAGGGAAAGGTCTACGGGTTAGTTCCGCAGTCCACGCTGGAACGCCGCCCGGAAGCCGGTGATGCCGTTAAAGGAATCGCGGCAAACAATCCGAACGTGATATTTCATGCCACCTCGATTGAGAATATCAGCGTTCCGGATGCGCTGGATATGGTCTGGACTTCGGATAATTACCACGACTTCAAAAACCGCGGCGATGGCGTAACAGATGCTATGAACGCGTCGATTTTCAAAGCGCTAAAGCCGGGTGGCATCTATATGGTGCTTGATCACGCGGCGGAAAAAGGCTCTGGCGCACGCGACACCAATACACTCCATCGGGTTGACCCTGAACTCGTAAAAAAAGAGGCCCTCGCAGCCGGGTTTGTCCTCGACGGGGAAAGTAAAATACTTGCCAATCCTGCGGATGATCACACGTCCAAAGTATTTGAGGGTGCTATACGCGGAAAAACCGACCACTTTGTGCTGCGCTTCAAAAAGCCGGCATCGTAATCGATGACTCTTTAGTTAACAGCGCCTTATTGATATCTGGGGCCGGCTCTCTAGAACAGGGATCCGGCCCATATCATCTAAGGACGTGTCCGACCGCCTACTTCGCCGCCCGCGCCTTCGCGACCTCTTCACCAAAATCAATTTTTGCAGTCGAAGTCAGATTAGACACACCCGACAACACGTTTGTATCAACGAAAAATCCCGGCGTGACCGACACTTTCAACGAACGCGCCAAGTTGAAATTTGAAATGATCTGGTCGGCGATTTCGGGCGCGTCCATATCCTTGCGCAACTGATCGACGTCTAGACCGACGGACTTGGCGATATTGAATATCGTTTCTGTCTTAAGCTGCCCACGATGATCCATCATCGCGTGATGAAAATCCTCGTACTTACCTTGTTTTTGAGATGCCAACGCCGCGCGCGCAGCAACGCGGGATTCCGGGCTGAGGATTGGAAAATCCTTAATCACCAATCGTATATTTCCATCTTCTTCCGCAAGCTTGCGAAGGCGGGGTTCAGCCGCTTTACAATACGAGCATTGGTAGTCGAAAAACTCTACAATGCTGACATTGCCATCCGGATTGCCAAGGACCGGGGTTCCTGGATCATGGAGAAGCTCGCGCATTTTGCCTGCGGCCGCCGCGCTGGACGCTTTTTCAAGCTCCACCTTCACCATGCGTTGAGCGTCTTCGTTTGATTGCGCGAATGCGGCGCTAAGCGTGACCGCGCAAAACAAACTTACGGCGAGCGCCCCAACTTGTAAGACAGGTCGCAAATTCATATGCGTCTCCTTATTTCGGTGATGTAAAGCGACATTACGAACTACCAGTCTAGCGCTTGTCTATGATGATAATAAAGACTGCCGCACTACCTCTGTAAGCAGTGTCGCTATCCGCTGCTGATTTAGGTTGTGGTGATGCACTAAACGACAAAATGACCCACAGACAAATCGCCAGTAGGCCACAGAGTTGTCGTCAGGCAAAAAAGAAAACGGCGAGCCTAATGCCCGCCGCCTTCATAGTTCAGCCATAACTAGGCCCGTTACGCGGCCACCATTTTCTTGGCGGCAGCGACGGTTCTAGCCGCGTCCGGGGTCATCCAGGTGATCATCTCGCGGTTACCCGGCGGTGGTGCGTCAGG
>JAUIGX010000020.1 GCA_030432435.1 Alphaproteobacteria bacterium | reverse complement strand
TTTACGGGTGTGCAGAGCGCCACTTTCGGCCGCCGCTAGAAGATCGTCATCGGGCGCATTATTCCATAAAAAGAAGCTTAAGCGCGACGCCTTGGAATAAGCATCAAGCCGCTCTAGCCCTTTATTCTGAGGATCCGGTTCGGAGGACTCATGAATAAACAGGAAGTTCGGCGAAACGAGCATCGTGACAAGCGCCGTCTCTAATCCGAGATAGAAATTGCCGCGAATTTTCGCGCTTTCGTTGGCCGCAGCTACACGGCTCTGCAATTCAGCATCTGAGAGTGGACGACGGAACATGAGCCGTCCGACACGGCTTAGAAACTGACTGGCGCATGCGTCATCAGGCATATCAACGGCGGCAGGTTTGCAGCCGATCAACATGTCGCGGTGCTTGCTGTCCACGATCTGCGCCGCGATATTACGGCCCATCTTGTTGTAGGCTTCTAGACCCGTCGAGGCGATGCTGACCGTGCTCGCGCCAACAGCCAGCAAGCCGTTCTGGCGCACATCCGGCTCAAAGGGACCGCCGACGACAATACTACCGCCAAACAGGTCGCCTATAATTGTTCTGTATTGATGGCGGGTCAGACGCCGCACAACTGCTGGTCCACCCACTTCGGGCGATACCTGCTCGCTGACCGCCGCCATTTCCGTGTCGGCCGGCGCACACCCTGTCAAAGCCAATGCAGCGATCACGCTGCCACAGAGCGCAGACTTAAACTTTCCCAGACCCCGACGGGAGATCGGCGCTGTACCAAAATTTAGGACGTTCCTCATATTCTTCGCTTTCCTATTTCGCATGCGGTCAAAAGTGTGACGCGCAAGAATTACTGTAGCGCTACCTTTTCCGGGGCAATCACGTAAGCTGGGACCGCGTCAAAAAACCATGTGCCGGAAACAGAGCGATTTTGTCCGGTTTTCGGGTCGGGATTGTAGTCGGCGACTTTCTTCAGAGCATTGTACATGCCCGGCAAATCAATGCCGGTAGAGTGTTCAAACGTCCACTCGCCCTGCGCCATGCTCCAATAGAAGGTCATAAATTCGAGATACCCGCCGACATAGGCCGTCATCTTGCCGTCTTCGGTGAACCTGGCCCGCACCTGCGCCTCCTCCAGCTTGAATTCGTGCATCACGCTGGGATCGGGGACGAACACCAAATGGAAGGCTTCGGTCGTAAGCTCGCCATCCTTGATTTTGCCTTTGGCAATACTCGTCGAACGCGCGCTCGGGTCAACGCGGAAGGTCATGTCGCGCACGGTGTTGTCGTTGGCATCGCGAATAATGGGGTCAATGCCCTTGTCGAACCTTAGGGTCACATCATCGTCATTCGTCCAGTCGTCGACATCGCTTACGGTCACAAGCCAGGCGCCGGTGGTGTCCCGCGTTCCGTCCCACTGCGCGAACGGATAAAGCGGAATCTCCGGCTGACTGATATGGTAGTTATGCGTGCAACCTATGGCGCGCCAAAGCTGGTTGTCGATGCCGCGCACACCTGTTCCAGGGTCTGTAAAATCTTCGTCGGTCACTTTGCCGTCGAGATTAAACCCAAAACCCGCATCGCCTTCGACCAAGTATATGTTGGGGTCGGGCTGCGCTTCGGGGTTCGCGTATATGTTCACCGGATTACCGTCTTCGTCACGGCCGCGCATAATAACCAGCGCCTGATATCCGCCGCTCGGAAAATCCTTCATCAACTCTTCGATCTCGGTGGGTGACTTACCAAGACGCTTCAATTCGCGCTCGTAGTACTCGTCCGAGAGAGGGTTGAGCCCATGCGGACAATTCTCTTCTGTCTGAATGGTCGCCGGCGAGAACATATTCAAGGCAAAGCTTTTCGACTCTGCCGCCGCAGCCTGAGCAGATAGCGATGCGCCAAGCGCACACGCTGCAGTTAGCGCCACGCCGCGCACACCCCTGCCGTTTAAGTTCGTTTCTTGTTTTGAACCACGCACGGAAAACATTCCGTTCCTCCACTAAATTAGAAGTTCAGTGCCACAGGCTCCGGGCAAGACGGTTTAGCTGCGACCACCGGCCCGCCAGATAGTTTGACAGCACCTCTCCACACTGGACGCCAAAATTCACTATACACGTGTCTAGTAGTATAGCGACAAGCACGACTATCGTCAGGACAGTTTGGTAACAAATTGCGACAGAGGTACCGCCATTGCGCCGCGGAGAGCCAACGAACAGACAGCGAAAAAGTGGAAATGAGCCTGTCGACCCCGGCGAACATATTGCGGCGCATCATTCACGCTGCATCGCAGCATTAGATTGGGGGCGACGCGCCGGCGGTAAAGCCGACGCGCGCGCACTATTGCAGGGGTTTATTTTGCGGGAGTTCGCTTACGGAAGTTCCCCGTTGATTTCTTTATAGACCCTCGCCAACGCTCTGGGCGCTTGCGCGGGATACAGCGTCCATTCAGCGTATTGTCCCCAATTTGCTTGCGCCGCCGCCGGACAATCCTTTTCCGTCGGGCAGGCAAGGCCCGCCTTGTGCAGACGCTTGGCTTCAGAGATCACATGTTCGGTGGCTTTAAGCGCTTCGTTGAGGTCAGCCTCCAGGGTCGCGGCATCCGCATCCGCAAATCCATGCCCAGGAACGTACCAAGTAACGTCCATGGCCTGCGCTTTCTTAAGAGTGGCAACCCAGTCCGACGGGTATCCGGTGATCATCGCCGGAAAAACGTAGCGAAGGTAAAGCTCGCCCAGAAAAAGCACTTTGCTTTCCGGCAAGTACGCGACGAGATCGCCGCCCGTATGTCCGCGACCGATATTCAAAATCTCAATGTCCGTGCCGCCCAGACGCAGCGTCCGCTTGTCCGCGACGACCTCTGTGGGCGGGGTTTCGCTATCCGCCAGAACCTTCTGCGATTCGGGCGAGGAAATGAACACGACGTCCGGATAAGCCGCCTTAAACGCCGGATTTGAGTTCACGTGATCTCCGTGATCGGAGGCAATCACTACATATTTAAGGGGTTGGGATGTGGCCTTTTTGATATGCGCCAGCATCGCCTCGCCTTGCTCGACGGTGTCTTGCCCATCCACGATCACGACGCCATCGCTGGTCACGACAACAAGACTAACCGTTGTCAGCGTCGTCCCGCCGGACGTCAGCAAATCCTCATAGGCATAAACATTGGGGACAAGTTCCGTCCACCGCGGAAAGTCGCTTTCCGTCAACCCCCGGACCGCAATATCAGCAGTCCGCGCCGGGTCCGCGCTCCAGACCAGCACCGGAAAAGCCACTACGCAAGCAAGTGTAGAAAGTATTAAACGGAACATCGTCATTCGGTCCTCCCAACCTTAGGCGGCGCCACAGCAGGCACCTCTGCCTACATCTTTACACTAGATTTTTGACAGAATGTTCGCGTTTACAGCGGTTTTCGCACGGCAAAATCGCCCGTAACGGGCTCAAATTAGAGTATTTTTCGCTTTTGGCCGCCAGAAAGGAAAATGGTGCCCAGGGACGGAATCGAACCGCCGACACAGGGATTTTCAGTCCCTTGCTCTACCGACTGAGCTACCTGGGCATTTAGGCCTAACAAGCCTTGGGAAAGGCGGCGTTTTATAGAAGAGAACATTGGACCTGTCCAGCCCACCAAAAAGAAACGAACCATTTGAGATCACTAAGTTTTTTAGCCGTCCACATAAACAGCGTGTTACGCCCGCCGCCACCTGACCTCACGAGGGGCATTATCTATCTTCCGAACTTTCCTCACCCGCCGGATCGTCTGGCCCGTCTTCTGTCGGCACGCGATACGCGCCCGTCACCCACGCCCCCAGATCAGCCTCGGCGCAACGCTGCGAGCAAAACGGCCTATATCGCGCCTGCACCGGCTGGCTGCACCGCACGCATTTGGCCGCCGCTACCCGGACGCCTGCCGGTCGTTGCAATGCCTCGGCACCGCCACCGCCACCTGAAGACTCTTTATCGTTCATGTGAATTACTCATGGGTGCCGATTCTGATAGATGGGTTATTTCCGTCAAGCGCTGCGCACCTCAAATCGAGACCGGGCAAAATCTGCGCGGGGAGACAAAGTAATGTCGTCTTTGATCAACTCACGAGCTTCGGCGAGCGCGGACGACAATTCTCCTCGCAGGGCGGCATGAACATCCGGGGCGATCTCAAGCACGACACGCGCGAGCTGAGTGGTTACAACAGAACGCACGGCCTCCCGCAAGATTTGAAGTCCTAGACTCTTGATACTCAGACTTCCAGTCCTGTCCAAAAGGCTTTCCGACAAGGACAACCCGGTACGCTGGCGCGTCAACTCTATCATCCCAAGCGGCGTGTAACCTGCCACCTGCGACGGCACCGGATCAACCGCCATCGCCTTTGCGAGTAGGCGCGGCAAAGCACCGCGTCCCTTTCCCGGAATAACATCAATCACAATATGTCCGGCGATATTTCGGCGGCGCAGTTCCTTGGCGATGATCGCAACGGCCTCGCGGTTTGCAGTTGAAGGGTCTGCGGCACCCGAATTGATATCGATGGCCGTGACCGCCGCCGTTGTTTCAATGATCACGCTGCCCCCGGAAGGTAGCGGCACCACTGGGTTGATCGAATATTCTATGGCATCCTCGACGCCGTGATCCGCGAAAATATTTTCACTCACCGGCGCCGCGTCGATCGGCGCGTCTGCTCCCAGCAACGATACAAGACGGCTAGCCTCTGTCAGCGGCTGGCAGTAGATGCGGCTAATAGTCGCCCCGTAGCGGTCCCACCATATGCGAACGGGATCGGGCGCGACCTGAAGCATCTTCGGCGCTTTGGTAGAACTTGGCCAAACCGCATTCGGTTCTAATTTTAGAGAGCAGCCTTTATCCGCGCGGGACGGGACAACAACCGCCACGGCTTGAGCCGCGCCTTCCGCCGGAAACGGCGGCTTCATTTTTAGTATGCCCGGCTGGCCCGCGCCAATATCGACAAACACAGCCTCGACGCCCGGCACACGCGCGCCAATGCGGCCGAGATATACCGCGCCAGATTGAACGTCAGCGTCGCGGCGATGGACAATCTCCAGAACCTCGCCGTCCGCGACCAGGGCAGCGCGCGTTTCGCCGGGAGACCGGCTGATGAATATTGTGTCTGGAACGCCGCCGCTCACAACTTGAAACGCCTACAGGATGTTGTTACGTCGCGATTTCCGCTCAGGTGTTTTGATCCTGCGCTTCATACCGGCCTTTGTCGTGATTATAGGAAATGAGCTTCATGATAGGCCGCTTAGACTTCGTTACGAGCTTGCCAAGCCCGACAGACATCATCTTCTTGTATATGACGCGCTCACTAAGAAGGTCAGGGTCTTCATCAACAACACCGCGATGGCGTTGAAGTACTTTCTCGCATTCCTCGCGGTAGGCGTCTGCGGCGGCCATAGCTTTGTTTTCACCCTGCACTCTGTATATGCCGAGCGGCGTGGGCACCATATAAAGTTCCGCGCACAACATGAACCGCGCCCACAGTTCAAAATCCGCCGCCAATTTCAGAGACGTATCAAAACGTCCGCCGGCCTCGTCCCACAAATCCCGCCGCCAGAACGTGCAGTCTTGCACGATCCATCCGGTGGATGGTCCCGTCGACGTGCGAATGTGCTCGCCGTTGAAAAAGCCCCACTTGTCTGCCGCCGGCATAATGCGTGTCATCATCGGAACGCCCGCCTTGGTCGCTTGCATGGGAAAACGCGATGTAATCCAGCGCACCTGAGGCAACTGATCAAAAATATCTAGAACTGTTTGAATGGCCCATGGGGCCAGCTTGTCGTCGGAATTGAGCCAGCCCATGTAAGGCGCATCGGAATGCGCAAATCCCGCTTCGATGGCATGGTACATGCCTTCGTCTTTCTGAGACTGCCAGTGCTTCAGATGTGGCTCATACTTCTTGATGATATCGACCGATCCATCGGTTGAACCACCGTCCATCACAACATAGTCAACGCGCTCGGCCCCAGGACTTGAAAGGATCGAACTCATGCAGTCGTCAAGATAGGCCCCATAATTGAAATTTGTGGTGACCATACACAGCCGAGATTGTGCGTTATCTATGGTATTCACTTCGGTCCCTTATACATTTACGGGTGACAGCTACTGACCCTTGGTGCAGAATCACTCACCAAATGCTCGGCGCTGGACCACGCAGGCCGCAAAACTCGCAACAGTCATAGCAAATGTGCGGCGAATGAACAGGCCCGTGAAGACACTTATCCACGTTGAAATCTTCACAGAATTAGACCGGCCTCAGTTCCACGAGGCTTGGATCGAGTTTTCGTCCCGGTTCATGGCGGGAATGCTGTCGTCGGGCCACACGGCAACCCCGGACACCGTCCGCCTCCTCACAAATGAGGCTCTGGCCGAACTAGGGCCTAAACACGGGTTCTGGGACAACCTCATAACGGTGATCCCGGAGCGTCCGTTTCTCGACATTTTCGGCACAGATTACCTGACGGCAACTGTTTCCGGGTACCGGGGCACTACGGATGACGCGGTCTTGGATAAAGCCGCACAGTTCGTCCGCGACAGGCTGGATGGGTTCGTACCGGATGTCATTTTGACATATACCACCGCGCCCTGGCTGCGCCGGGCTTTTCCGGATGCCCTTATCCTGCACAAAGAATACGGAGCGTTCTCCCGCCCGCCGTATCCGGAAAGCTTTTATCTCGATCCAAACGGCAAGTTTGCCAACGCGACCATCAACACTCATGCGGAAGAACTGCGCACATATCAAGCGAGCGATGAAGAGCGCGGTATGATTCAAGATATGCGGCGCGTTTTTCGCGATGGGACAATCAAAAAGATATCACCGTTCCACCACATCGAACCGCTGATGCGGCGCGAGCGCAAAAAAATTATGCTGCTCCCTCTTCAGTTTTGCGGACATTACGGCTTTGAAGGCACATGCAAGTATCGGACACAGGGCGAACTTTTGCGCGATGTGGTTGAACGCACTGACCCCGAGATAGGCATATTGGTCATCAATCATTCAACGGCGCAGCATCACAGTACAATTCCGCCGAATGACCTGTATGTCTATCTTTCCAAACACCACGACAACCTTTTCTTCAATAACGACTTCAACCGAGTGGTTCATCCCTCGCAGTACCTGCTCGCGCACGTCGACATGGTCGCGACTGTGTCCTCGAGCGTGGGTCTTCAGGCCCTGCTCTGGAACAAACCAATCGTCGCGCTCGGAGACAGTCACATTAACGCGGTCGCCGACTATGCACGTCTTGAGGATGTATCGGCGGATACCCCGGCCGAACCAACCTGGGACAAGACCGGTGCCTTCGCCTGGCTGCTACGACATTATTATATTCCGGCTTCTTACTATCGCGCACCAGGATGGCTTGGCTCCTTTGCAGAGAGGTCCATGACCAATTGGCGTGAAGGCCGGCGTGGCCTCAATTTTTTTGAACCGATTGATACGCCGGAGGCCATTGCGAAAGCCTGGATCGACAACATTGATCTTCGCGTTCCGAAAATTCGCAATACCGCCCCCGAAACCACGACGGTGCCAATCCCCCGTGTCTCAGCCGAAGACGTTGCCAAGCGATAAATATTTAAATTGCACTTGGAAATGCAGGGCGTGAACCCAGGGCGGCGCGACGTCTGTTAGGTCGATGACAACTTCCGCGCCGGCCGGGGTTGTAAACATGGCGCCGTGTTCGCCGGGGCTGACGTTCGCCCAGCGCAACCTATCGAATCCCGCCGCCTTAGTGAGAGCAACGGTTTTTCGCTGCTGCTCGCCAACGTAGGTCAGCACGATTTGATCGACGGTCAGTACGGCCCGATTCTTCGGAAACCTTAGCCTTAGACTGCGGTAAATCTCGGGCGTCAGTGTTTTTATAGTGGCGGCGACATCGCCCCTGCCAAAGGCGTTGACCGATAAAGCAAGCCCCCCTTCACGCCGAGCATCAAAACCAATTCCGACGTCGGGGCAAATCGAGATCCCACCTAACATGGGTCCAGACGTGAGATGTGCCGGCTCGTACGCTCCTTGCGCGCCCGCGGCATATACGGCGGCGATGTAAGGGTTCACAGAAACAAGGGCCGCGGCAGGCCAGTAGCAATGGGGACGCTGGAGCTCTTGAAGCGCAGGCCAGCCCTGATACTGCAACGCCGTGGCATCAATGGAGAGATCCTTCAGCCGGCGCACATCCGCAAGATCAAAATTGGCTTCATGCCGCCAAGCGCCAACCGTCTCCGCCTCGTCGTTTGTCGGATAGAGAAGAGAGGCACGAATGATTCGAGCAACCTGCTTTTTGAGGGCTAACGTCTCACCTGATGTCTTATCGAAACCGCCCAAAAAGTCATTGATGGCCGCCACACCCGCAACGATTCCATCCTGCATGCTCTCCATTTGCAATAGCTGCTCCGGCTCTCGCTGATTAGGAAGCAATATCGGGTTCGCATCGTCATCATAGGCCGCCAAGCTCCCCTCGGGGCACATACACGCGTGCTCGAGAACATCGGGCGTACGCGAAAGAAGCGCAGCAGTCCTGCCCGCATATCCTTCATGATCAAGATATCCGCGCAGGTCGGCTCCGCCGCGAATGTTTGCCTGCGCCTTCTCATTCAAGGCGACATATAGCCCGACAAGGCGAACGTTGGCGCCCTCTCGCTGCAAAATACGCGACAAAACACTTTGAATAGTGCCCGCATATCCCAAATCCATGACAATGATTTGCTCTGCGCTACACAAGTCTATTTTTTTTGCGAGTGCTTTTAAAAGATTATGCCGCAATTGCGCGGACTTCGCCGTCACCTTATCGCGCAAAGCCTGCACGGCAACAATGGCTTGCCGGAGAGCAGCTTGGCCCGCCGGCAATCTAAGGTCCGGCAACGATGGTGCAAAATCTTGGAAGTCTGCGATCTCCAAACCGAGTGATGCGAGTATGTCTTCCTGAGTGCCGGTAGCGCTCAAGGCCAAAGCGTCGGACAAGCGACTAAGATCATCGGGATAAAGGGCTGCGCGCACGACCGCACGGCGCGAAAGCCAGAGGTCTTCGGCCACCAGATCTACACCAAGCGACTTAGCCGTAGATTCGAGCACGCGCCCTAAGAACCGGCCCTCGCGCATAATTCCGAAAATGCGGCTCACACCAACTGTTTGACAATTCGCAACGGCCCAGCGCGAGAACCCTGCAAATACGGGCGCCAAAACCACCGCACCATACCGCCAATACGGGAGCAGCTTGAGGTTCATTCCGGGAGGCTGACAGCGAAACAAACGTGAGCGCAGACCGGTTAATCCCAGGTCTCCTACCCCATTCAACAATAAGGAGCGAGCGGCCAGATCCTTAGGAAATTCTTCTGTCTGAACCCTTGGGGAGAACTTCCATTTTTCGTAATGAATGAAGGCTATGCGGCGGGCATAGCAAGGGCTGACATCAGCTTGCTGACTATCTCCGATATGCAGCATCTGTCCGGCCGGAATATCCAGATCCTTGAGAACCATGTCGAACAAGTCGCGGTACTTTGGCCGGCCTACTTCACAGGAAACGTAAAGGTGATCGATCAAATCGCCGTGCTTGAACCCAGCCGCCGCCAGGAACCTTCGGATATTGTCAGCGCTAAAGTACGTATCGGAGACAAGAATAACTTTTGTGCCGTATTTTTTTGCACGCCGCACCAAGTCTGCGATCTGCTCATCAACAACAAGCAAGCCACGCTCGCATGCCAGTTCCGCTTGCACCCGGGCTTCCGTGTCAAAACCATCGGCAAAAATGGCGTCCGAAAGTTCGGCATAAATATCGTATAGCGTAACTTCGCGAGATCCGCTCGCCGCCTGGGCACGTTCACGCGCAGCCGACTGAGCCTGCAGCCGTAGTTCAGCAAATCCCACCTGCGAGACATGCGCTCGCAACTGCCCAGCTTCGAGAAGTTGTTTACCGAGACATAAGAAAACATCTTCAGGTTCTGGAACTTTCCGCCACACAAGCGTGTCGAAGACGTCAAGCGACAGAACCTTATAAATTCCTGCAATCAACGCATCGCGAACCGGAGCCAAACTTTGGTCAACGAGGGGCACGGGCACAGAATCCTAGAACTATGAGAAGAGGTGAAGGGCGAGCACTCGATAATGCACAATAAAATGCCGCGGCACTAGCTTAGTCCCGCCGTCTTGGCCCGCAGTCTCATAAGACCGAGAATAGATCGCATCTGCGGCACCGGCACTTTGGTGTGTTCGGCTATTTCTAAAACCGCCTCGACAATACTGCCGAGTTCCAAGGGACGGCCCCGCTCCAGATCCTGCAGCATAGAGGTTCTGACCTTAGCATCTTTCATGCGCTCAAGACGGCCCGGATCAGAGTCCAGCCCAAGTTTGTCTGCCACTGCCCGCGCCTCGGCGGCCACGGCCATGACACATTCACGCACTAACGGCTCTTCAAACAATTCGTTGATATTGGCCATTGCGAGCGCGCTGATAGGATTCAGCGTCACATTGGCCAAAAGCTTCGACCAAATTTCCTGACGAATGTTGTCGCTGATAACGCATTTATACCCGGCCGGACGAAGCACATCACAGATCTGCTCTAGGCCTGTGGCATCATCATTCGATCGGCCGAAGGTCAAGAGCATGCCGCGCGTGTGCTCAAGAGTGCCATCGGGCAGCTCCGACACGCTATTGTTCACCACGGCCCATACTACGCGCTCGGTGGGAATGAGACGCGACAGCGCTCCATCAGGGTCTACTGATTTGAGAGGCGTGCCGGACAGATCGCCACCGAAACCATCGAAGAACCACCAAGGTAAGCCGTTCATGGCCATCACCAGAGGTGTGTCAGCCTTGCATAGCGGAGCGAGCTGGGAAGCAACCAGGGGCAGGGCATTGCTCTTGAGCGTGACAATGACAAGGTCTTGAGGGCCCAGTTCGGCAGGGTCCGATGACACCTTCGGCTTTGCCGTGAGGGTTTCACCTTCATAGAGAAGACTCAGTCCGCGTTGCTTTATAGCATCCGTCTTTTTGGGCCGCGCCAGGGCGCTCACCTCGAAACCGGCGCGATCCAGCATTACCGCCATCATGCCGCCGATGGCTCCCGGCCCAACAATACAAATTTTGCGGTAGCTCATGTAAACTTCCCAGACGGCTCAGAAAATGACCTCGCCGCCCCCCGTTGCCTCGGCACTACAAGGCACGAGCGTAGCAAAGACAGCCTGCGCCGACAAAAGTTTTGGCGCAGTCGCAGGCCATATTGAAACGTATCCGTCCAATGAAAAAGCCGCCAGCGCGAAACAGCACGCTAGCGGCTTGATCATGGATGCGAGCCGCCAATACAGCGGCGCGCGGGTTTATTTGAAAAGCTTCGCGAACTTGCGAGCCTTGCGCTTCTTCCAACCCTTGCGATGGTAGACGTCCGATGCAATCAGCGGCATAACGCTGGAAGCTTCGGCGAACACCATCTGTTCGCAGGACGCGTCAACCTTACCCCAGGAATTGGCTTCCTTAAGAGTGGACGACGAACAAGCGCCGTCGCGCACATCGGCCACCGTAATCTGAACGGCATACTTATGCATTTCGGCCTCAATGCCTAGAACCTCGGCACAAACAACCGTATCCTGAGCAAAGTTCTTTGGCACCCCGCCGCCGATCATCATAAGACCTGTGGTTCCAGCTTTGATCTTGATATCGGTCAGCTCGCGGAAGTCGGCGATGGAATCGATGGTGATATGGCCTTTGGGATTGCGGACTTGGTGCAGCACCAGCCCAAAACCCGCCGACGAATCCGTAAAGGCCGGACAGAAAATCGGCACATCATGATCATAGGCCAGTTCGACCAACGAGTTCTTCTTGCGGTTTTTGCGGGTTTTGAGCCACTTGCCCATCTCGCGAATGAAGGCCCGTGACGAATAGGGGCCGGGCTCCATGCCATCGGCAATCTCTCCAATCGTCTTATCGCAGAACTGGAGCTCTTCCTCGTCGATGTAGGTGTCGTAGATACGGTCGATATAGAGTGAGCGCAGGTCTTTATCGTCATTGAACTGCGAGCCCTGGTAATGCCGAAAGCCCAGAGCCTCGAAAAAATCCATATCGACGATAGATGCACCGGTCGACACGATCGCATCGACCATGCCGAAGCGCACCATGTCTGCGTAAACCTGCATACATCCGCCAGCCGATGTGGAACCCGCGAGAGTCAAGATAACCGAGCACTTCGGATCGGTGACCATCTGGTTGAAAATTTCCGCAGCGCGCGCCGTGTCCCGCGACGTGAAAGACATCTTTCCCATGCGATCAATAATAGGCCGGGCATCGAACGACGTGATGTCGATATGCTCTACCGGCGTGGACAACAGCATCGCCTTTTTATTGGTCTTCGGCTTTGTCGCCTTAGCGGCGGAAGATTTGACAGAAGATTTGGCGACTTTGGTCTTGGTTTTTTTTGAGCGTGCTTTGGGCGCGGCCATGGGTCGGCGTCCGATCCTACAGAGGGTTGAAAACAGGTTTAGGGCGCAGCATTGCCCCAACTACAAAAAAACAGCCTTAAATTTTATCGCGCTTACTTTACAGCGACAGTAGGTGACTCGGCGTTAAGATTCGGCGTCAAAGCCGTACTCTCTTTTAACGCCGCGGCCGGCGCTTGGCGCGATGCCGCACGGTCAAAAATAAACGGAGGCGCTTCGGGCCAAACCGTGGCCGCGATAGATGCATGAAACCCGTTGAACCGCGTTTGCATCGCCGCACCGTAAGCGCCAAGCATACCGATCTCGATCCAGTCCCCTTCTTGCGTATCTTCGGGCAGCAAGAAAGGGCCTTTCATCTTATCCAGATTATCGCAAGTCGGGCCATAGAAGCTGAACTGCACCATCTTCTCTGATGGGGCACGGCTATTGGGATCGTTCGAGTCTTTACCAGTCTTGACCAGAGGGCGCACAAGTCTGACCGGATAACGCCAGTTAAGAGCGCCGGCATCGAACAAGCTGCCGTAGGTGCCGTCATTTATATACAGTCGACGGCCCTTGCGCAGATTGACGCGCACAAGCATTGAAGCTCCGGCGGCGACCATGGCGCGGCCGGGCTCGCACCACAGTTCCACGCCTTGCTCCACCATGGGCTGCGCGGCGGCAATAACGGCATCCATATAAGATTCCAGCGGCGGGGGCGTCATGCCGGGATAGGTCGCTGGAAATCCGCCGCCGACATCAAGAACGTCAATTTTGATTTTGGCTTTTGCGATAACCGCAGAGGCGCGCTCGATAGCCGCGCGGTAGGCCGCCGGGTCCATGCATTGCGAACCCACGTGAAAGCAAACTCCGACCTTGTGCGCCACTTTACGGGCGTGGCGAAGCAAGTTCGCAGCCGACGACGGCGCGGCTCCGAACTTTCCGGAAAGGTCATAGGCTGCAGCATTTCCCGACACCGCCAACCGTATAAAGAGTTTCAGATCCTTCGCGGAGTTGGTCTCTTCGAGAATTTTGATCAGTTCGGCAGCTGTATCCAGCGAGAATGTCCGCACGCCCATCTTGTAAGCGATACGGATTGCTTCCCGAGATTTTACGGGATGCATGAAATGCATGTGAGCGTTCTTGAACAGCCCGCGCACAAGCCGAACTTCTTCCAAGGACGCTACGTCAAAATGGCGAACGCCGGCGGCATACATGTGACGCAGGAACTCAGGCCCCGGATTGCATTTCACGGCATACAAGACAGCGCCCGGAAACAGGCTGGTGAACTTCTGCGCCTGCCCGCGAACGGAGTCGGGAAATATGCATTGAACCGGGTCCTCGGGCTTCAGACGCTTTGCGACCTCGTCCACCGTGTGAAACACGGGTCCGGGCGGCACATAGCCGAGTGCCTGTTGCTCCAAAGTGCGGATTGTTTGTGTGTCCATATCTACTCTTCGCTCCCGCGCGAGCCGCCTAACTGCGGCAAAATGACTTCAGCCCGGCCGATTTTGGCGGCGAGGCACGACATCAAAAGGCAAGAGGGATCTCAGACCCTAAGTACATCGTACTTAGAGATCACTAGAAGTCGCCGACCGTCCCATGACACATGCCGACAGTCGATCACTGCCGAACGGCTTTTGGAAACGCGCGAAGGACACGTTGTAAACGTTAGAAGGGGCATGCACGGCCTCCTTTGATTAATTAGACAAACAAAAAGTCCAACCAACGAAAGGACGCTTACGTCGTTGCTTAACGGCGAGTTGCTTTAGGCACGTGCGCGTACGTCTGTGGTCGCATTTAAGCTAATTGCGCTGAAAATCAAGAAAAAATCGCGCCGCCTTCGGATTTTTTTGCGGGGCACGCCACAGGACAACAATGTTGGACGCCCTACCCACCGGATGGGCTATGCTCCGTGCGGCTAAAGGACTCGGACAGCGAGGCCTGCTAGAGCCGATTTTGGGGAGAACGCCTATGCTCGATAGCTATCCTTACACCGCCTTGGTCGCGGTACTTGCTCTGTTTGTTTATACCTGGGTAACCATGCGTGTCGGCGCGGCGCGCGGTAAATATAATGTGCAGGCGCCGGCGACGGATGGCCCGCCGGAATTCCAGCGTGTCTTCCGAACACACATGAACACGCTTGAGCAAATGGTCACGTTTGTGCCCGCGCTAGTTATTTTCGCTATGGCCTGGGGCGATATTCCGACAGCCATCGTCGGCGTGTTCTGGCCGATCGGGCGCATTTTATATGCCACCGGCTACTACAAAGCGCCGGAAAAGCGCGGACCCGGGTTCGGGATTTCCTTTCTCGCCACCGCCGTACTGCTGGTCGGCGGATTGGTCGGAATCGTTATGCAGTTGGGTGCATTCTAAAACCTAGGGGGCGGTCCGCAATTCTCGCGATCGCCCCCTCGATTTACCGCTTATGAATTCTACGCCAATTGCGCTGCTCGGCCTTGGTGTATTCATCGATCATCGTACGGAAAACCACCTCGATGGCGTCTGGATCAGTATCTAAATCCTTCGCCATTTTCCGAACTCGGGTGACGATCTCTTCCACCCGTGACTGTACGACCACACCTTTTACAGATGGCTTAAACTGGGCGGCCTGGGTCACGACGTAATGTCGGCGGCACATCAGAGGGACAATAATATCGTCCAGATCGTCGATGGCGCGGCGAATATCAGCCAAACTTTTGAACGTGTCCGCAGGCGGCTTCGCAGCGGAGGCCTTGCGGGATTTCATGGCCGCCTTTTTCGGCAACGACTTCTTGGACGAAGTTTTTTTGGACGGACTCTTTTTCGGTGCTGACTTTTTCGCTTTAGCTTTGGTCTTTGCTTTAGCCACCCTTAAACCCTCTAGTAACTGAATTCGATATAGGCCTTGCGTACATCACCTTCCCACGGCCCATGATACAGGTCCAGCATACGTTCCGCAGGCGTTACCCCCGCATCGGCAATGCCGCGCAGGGGTCGCAAGAATCCAGTCTCGTCGTTGCCTGCATCGTCAAGTCGCGCGCGATTTTTGAGGCCTATCTCGGACAAGTCCAGCGCCGCCTTGGCGATCTCCTGAACACTACGCCCACGAACTTCTGAATTAAGTGCGCGGGTGGGGACATCGAGATAAAGCTTGTCTCGATCCTCGGCAGTCCATTCTTTCACAAGGTCCCAGGCACCGTCCAACGCCTCGGTATCATATAGCAGCCCGGTCCAAAACGCCGGCAACCCGCACAACCGGCCCCAGGGCCCGGCGTCGGCACCGCGCAATTCGATATAGTTTTTAATGCGGGCCTCGGGGAACGCCGTAGACATGTGATCGAACCAATCGGCGATGGTCGGCACTTCTCCCGGCAGAGCAGGCAATGTGCCGTTCATATAATCTCGGAAGGACTGGCCCGACGCATCGATATAACCGTCGCGGTAAACGAAATACATGGGCACATCGAGCAAGTAATCCACATACCGCTCGAATCCCATTCCGTCCTCGAACGCAAACGGCAGTTGGCCGGTTCGAGCGGCATCTGTGTGCTGCCAGATATTGCCTCTATGACTTAGGAATCCATTGGGCTTGCCTTCGGTGAACGGAGAGTTCGCCCACAAGGCTGTCGCGACTGGCTGCAACGCCAGCGAAACCCGCAGCTTCTTCACCATGTCGGTTTCCGAGGCATAGTCCAAATTCACCTGCACCGTGCAGGTACGCGTCATCATATCGATGCCCATGGTTCCAACTTTGGGCATGTACTCGCGCATGATTTTGTAGCGGCCCTTGGGCATCCAATGAATGTCCTCGCGCCGCCAGTCCGGCGTAAAGCCTAGCCCCAACATGCCGATGCCCAGATCGTCGTTCACTTCCTTAACTTGAGTCAGATGCTCCATGACCTCGTTACAGGTCTGATGCACATCACCGAGGGGCGCGCCGGACAATTCTACCTGCCCGCCGGGCTCCAAGGAGATCGAGCCTTTGTCGTCTTGCTTGAGGGCAATCAAGTTTTCTCCCTCGGTCACCGGTTCCCAACCGAACCGTTGCATGCCCTCGAGGAACGCACGAATACCCGACGGACCTTCATAGGTCAGCGGTTTGAAATCTGACTTGTTATAGGAAAACTTCTCGTGCTCCGTCCCAATGCGCCACTGGTCCTTAGGCTTGGACCCCGACTCAAGAGCGGCCACCAGTTGAGCCTTGGACGTTACGGGATCAGACTTATCGGATCTAAAGGACGTCATGGTCGAACGCAGGCCTCGGCTTGAAACGGCAGTCCACAGACGAACAAGGCCGCGCGATAAAGGGAGATGTATTTAGGGTGTAGAGAGTCAGTGCGCCAGAGCCCCTGGCTGAATTCAGGTATTATACTCCATCCATCGGCATGCGCGGCGCGTCGGGCGGGGCCCAATCCCCCACCAGGGCCTGCCAACACGCGAGCGCGGCAATAGCAGCCGTCTCGGCCCGCAACAAGCGCGGACCAAGCCCGACCGCCGTAGCAAAAGGCAGTTGGCGCAGCGCGTCAAGTTCAGATTGCGCAAAACCGCCTTCCGGTCCGGTCAAAAAACCACAGGGCTCTCGAGTTGCGGACGTTAAGGCCTGGGCGATAGGTAAACCTGCACCAGACTCGTCCAAAAAATACAAACGGCGGCCCTCGGGCCAATCCGCGACAAACTGATCGAACGTGCGCGGCGGGTGTACGGGGGGTACCGAGAGACGCGAGCATTGCTCTGCAGCTTCAAGTGCATGAGCCTGAAGCCGTTCTATCTTGATCCGTTTTATATCCGTGCGTTGCGTAAATACGGGCAGTAACGCCGCAACACCAAGTTCCGATGCTTTCTCAGCGATAAAATCTACACGCTTTACTGGCGCAAAAGCCAACCAAAGATCAGGAGCAGAGTCTTGCTTCCGGCTTTGCATTTCCACTTCAAACTGTACGCTGCGTTTTGTCGGAATAGCGAGGCTGGCCCACCACTCGCCGTCACGACCGTTAAAGAGCGCCACGGGCTGACCCGTCTTGCAGCGCATCACATGCAACAAGTAGTGCGCTTGCGCCTCGGACGCCGTCACGAGCGCCCCTTCCGTTAAGTCTTCGTCAACGAAAAGGCGTATTCTGGAATTGGTTTTCGACATTATAGACCGCTTAACATTAGAAGCCGCGCATTGAGTGCGGCGCCACTTCTCCTTACTGTACCGCCCCATGAAACACCACCAAACCCCTAGAACAGATATTCCGCACCGAAGCTGGGTGGACGTTCTTCTCCCGGCGCCAATGCGCCCCTACGCTGGCCTTATGCGGCTCGACCGCCCGATAGGCGCGTGGTTGCTTCTGTTGCCGTGCTGGTGGAGCGTAACGCTGGCCTCCATTGGCATGCCCGAACCCCGGCATATTGGTCTTTTCCTAGTGGGCGCGTTTGTTATGCGCGGTGCAGGATGCACCTACAATGACATCGTGGACCGGGATATAGACGCCAAAGTTGAACGCACCTCCACACGCCCCCTACCCTCCGGTCAAGTTTCACCCAAAGCCGCCGCACTTTTTCTCGCTGGCCAACTCGCCGTCGGCCTGATCGTTCTTCTGCAATTCAATTTTTTCACAATCGGCCTCGGCATCGCGTCTTTGGCGCTGGTCGCGACCTATCCATTCATGAAGCGCATTACCTATTGGCCGCAGGCGTGGCTTGGCCTCACCTTTAATTGGGGGGTTTTAATGGGCTGGGCGGCGGTTTACGGAGAGATCAACGCCACAGCATGCCTTCTATATGCCGCCGGGTTCTTCTGGACCCTGGGCTACGACACGATCTACGCCCATCAAGACAAGGAAGATGACGTCCTCGCGGGCGTAAAATCCGCAGCGCTTGCTCTTGGCTCTTATACCAAGCCATTTGTCGCAGTCGTATATGCGCTCAGCATCGCCCTGATCGCCGCCGCGACGCTCATCCCATTTCCATTTAGCGTTCCGGCGGCTGCTGTTCTAGGGATCGCGGCAGCGCATCTTGCCTGGCAAGTCATAACGCTGGACATCAACGACCATGCCAACTGCCTGCGGCGGTTCCGCTCCAACCGCGACTTCGGCCTTCTTGTGGTATTGGCGTTGCTGTTAATGAGGTTTTAGATCAACCCGCATAACGCCGCGTGCACCTCGGCATTTACTCTGCCGCCTGCTGTGGTTGATCCAGGTACTTGGAAATATCCACCTCGTCTATCTGTTCCGGTCGCAAGAACTGTTCCGCGTAATCTTTGTACGCGCCGGAGGACAGGAACAAATTGAACAAATCCGCATCCACGTGCTTGTCTTTCTTCATGAACCAAAGAATCTTCACACTTTCTGAGAGTGTCTTGGCTTTCTTATAGGGTCGGTCGGCGGCGGTCAGAGCTTCAAAAATATCGGCAATGGCCATCATCTTTGCCGGCCACGACATATCCTCGCCCTTCAGCTTATTGGGATACCCCGTTCCGTCCATTTTTTCATGGTGGCCACCCGCAAATTCCGGCACGCGCTTCAAATGCTTCGGGAACGGCATTTCGTTTAGCATTTCGATAGTCAAAACTATGTGATCGTTGATCTTGCGGCGCTCGTCGTCGTTCAATGTGCCGCGCTGAATGCACATGTTGGTGATCTCACCGAGATCGTACTCCGCTTCTGAATGTTCCGGTAAATCTGCAAGGAGATGTTCCCAACCCTCTTCCGGCGGCGGCGCTTTTTCGAGCAACTTCGCTTCCGTCCAGGACAGACCCAACTGGCGATCAAAATAACGGTACCATTTTTGCTTGCTGATCGCCTGCACGCGGTCTTGTTTGTCCTGGGACATAAACTCACCGCCAATATTGCAGTCGGCGACAAATGCCCATTGCTCTTTTAACTCCCGACACTTATCCCGGAATTTTTTACGCTCTATCCGCGCATTTTTCCCTTTGGCAATGGCCTTGAGCATCTTGATCTCGGCATCACGGCGCAGCACTTCAAACCGCATACGCACTTCGTGAATGCGGTCATAAATGGTTTGCAGTTTGGTCGCTTTATCTACAACGAATTCCGGTGTTGTCACCTTGCCGATGTCGTGAAGCCACGCGGCAACGTGCAATTCATACCATTGCTGATCATCAAGCTCGAAATCTGCAAACACCCCTTCTTTAGAATCGCTGGCTTTGGATGCCAGCATCTTTGTTAGTTCGGGCACGCGCTGGCAGTGCCCTCCGGTGTAGGGCGACTTGGCGTCGATGGCGTGCGCCATAACTTTGATCAAGCTGTCCATCAGGGCCTTCTGGGCCTCGATTAACTTTTGATTATCGATAGCGACCGCCGCTTGCGAAGCGAGCGCGCCGATCGTGCGCTGCACTTCGGCCGTGAAGGGGACCACTTCGCCCGCATCGTCCTTCGCGTTGAGCAACTGCAGAACTCCGATAACTTCATCGGAGTAATTCATCAGCGGAATGCATAGGAAAGATTTGGACCGATATCCGGTTCCCTCATCGAATTTCTTGGTGCCCGAGAAATCGTACCCTTCTGCCTCGTAGGCATCGGGAATATTGATGGCCTTCTTGTCCAGCGCCGCGGCAGCCGAGACGTTATTAAAATTGGGTTGGCCCGTTTCCGCGTTGTACATCCGCACCGGCGGAAAAGGGATCGGCACTCCGGTGGTCCCGCCCATGGCGATTTTAAGAGAGTTGGTGCGCATAATCACAAACTTCAGCGCATCATCGTCCGTGCGAAGATAGAGAGTGCCACCATCGGCGTTGGTGATATCCATCGCCTCAAGGAGAATCATCTCCGTCAGGCGATCATGATTGCGTTCGGCCGAAAGCGCGAGACCGATCTCGATCAACCGCTCAAGGCCGCTCGAACCGCCGCTTGTCTTCACTGCATCTCCGTCAGCCATTCGGCCCTCTCTAAATCCCGGATTACCTAAACTTCACTTGCCCGGGCTTGTGATCTGCCGCGCCGCTTTAGAATCCTTCAACCTTTTGCCGAATTTAGGTTCGACTTAGGCTTTAGGCTGTCACCATGACGCCGGTCTTTGCTGCGATTTCGCATGTCATTTTTTAACGGCGTTTATTTTGCATACTCAGCGGGTTACAGACAAAATGTAAAAGCCTTACTAACGCCGAGCATACTAAGCCTACAGCTTAAATACGACAAGTGAACCTAGCAATTTCGCCTAGCAGTTGAGATGCTCTCAATGCGGCCATGGTCGCTTGACGCCCCACCCATGGCCGCTTAAGTCATTGGGAGACACTACGAATTTTCCTCTGGGCCAATCTGGATCGGTTTTAATGCCTTACCAATCCCTGCGCGAATTCATGGCCCGGCTTGAGCGGGAAGGACGCTTAAAACGGGTCGCGACCCCCGTCTCGCCACACCTCGAAATGACTGAAATCCAGACTCGAGTCCTGGCCGAGGGCGGTCCTGCGATTCTTTTCGAAAATGTGCTGCGGCCCGACGGCAGCCCCTACCCCACGCCCGTCCTCGTCAATCTCTTCGGCACGGTCGAGCGCGTAGCCTGGGGTATGGACCGCGAGCCCCATCAGCTACGTGAAATCGGCGAAACCCTGGCCTTTTTGAAGCAGCCTGAACCGCCCGGCGGCTGGAAAGAAGCCTGGGATATGCTGCCATTGCTCAAAACCGTCATGGCGATGAAGCCCCGAACCACCTCCAACGCCCCCTGCCAGGAAGTCGTTCTGACTGGCAACGACATCGACCTGAGCCAACTCCCCGTCCAGACCTGCTGGCCCGGCGATGCCGGCCCCCTCATCACCTGGCCGCTCGTGGTCACAAAAGGGCCCGGAGATGACAAACGGGACGTTTACAACCTCGGCATTTACCGCATGCAGGTGATGGGGCGGGATACCACCTTGATGCGGTGGTTAAAGCACCGGGGCGGCGCCGGCCACTACGACCGGTGGAAAGATAAAAAGGCGGAACCATTACCGGCCGCCGTGGTCATCGGCGCCGATCCAGGTACCATACTCGCGGCCGTGACGCCGGTCCCCGACACCCTATCCGAATATCAATTCGCCGGACTGCTGCGCGGACGCAAAGTGGATCTCGTGGACTGTAAAACAGTCCCGCTGAAGGTGCCTGCGGACGCAGAGATCATCCTGGAGGGTCATGTGCTGCTCGACGAGCACGGCGACGAAGGCCCCTTTGGCGATCACACCGGCTACTACAACGCGGTGGAACAATTCCCCGTGTTCCGCGTCTCGGCCATCACCATGCGACGCGATCCGATTTACCTGTCCACCTACACCGGCCGACCGCCGGATGAGCCGTCTATCCTCGGCGAAGCTCTCAACGAAGTCTTTATCCCGCTGCTTATTCAGCAGTTCCCGGAGATCACCGATTTCTGGCTGCCGCCGGAAGGATGCAGCTACCGCATTGCCGTGGTCAGCATGAAGAAATCGTATCCGGGCCACGCCAAACGCATAATGATGGGCGTGTGGAGCTTTCTGCGCCAATTCGTGTACACAAAGTTTGTCATTATCGTGGACGACGACATCAACGCCCGTGACTGGAAAGACGTGATGTGGGCGATCTCCACCCGCATGGACCCGGCGCGGGACATAACGGTTGTGGATCGCACCCCCATAGATTATCTCGACTTTGCCTCGCCGGAGCCTGGCCTCGGCGGCAAAATCGGCTTTGATGCCACCAACAAGCTTCCTCCCGAGACCAACCGCGAGTGGGGCACGCAAATTCAGATGTCCGAGGACATCGTCAAACTCGTCACCGAAAAATGGGCCGAATACGGCCTGCCGGGTGACGGAAAATCCATTTGGAAAGTTTAGGACCGTTATGGCTTCTTCCGATCTTCTCAATCTGCTCACCGACCTGATCAGCGACGCGAAAAAGGCGGGCGCGGACGCCGCCGATGCTATCGTCGCGGACGGCACGTCCGTCTCGGTCACCTACCGCCTTGGCAAGTTGGAACATTTAGAACGATCGGAAGGCGGCGACATTGGCCTGCGCGTCTTCAAAGGGAAACGACAAGCCATCGTCTCCTCCGCTGACCGCAAGCCGGCAGCCCTGAAAGAGCTTGTGGAACGTGCCGTGTCCATGGCCGCGACCGTGCCCGAAGACCCCTTCTGCGGCATTGCCGATGCGAACCAGCTGGCCAAAACGTTGCCGACATTGGATATCTGCGACCCTGCAGACGTTGCAGTCGAAACACTAATCAGCCGCGCCGAAACCTGCGAGGCCGCAGCCCGCTCTGTCAAAGGCGTCACAAACTCCGAGGGCGCATCTGCCAGCTGGGGCCGTACGCATGTTGCCGTGGCAAGTTCCAACGGGTTTGCCCGAGCTTACGAATCTTCCGGCTCGTCGATAAGTGCCTCTGTCCTTGCGGGCGATTCCGACACAGGCATGGAAACCGACTACGACTACACAGCCGCTGTTTACTTCGGCGACCTCAGAACATCCGAAGATGTTGGACGCAGCGCCGGCGAGCGCGCCGTAAAGAAACTCGGCGGACGTAAGATCGCCAGCCAAAAAATCCCGATCGTTTACGACCCGCGCGTAGCCCGCAGCATTGTCGGGCATTTTATCGCCGGCATTAACGGCGCGGCCGTCGCGCGCGGGACGACCTTTCTCAAGGACCTGATGGGCAAAGAGGTTTTTGATTCGGCGATCACCATCACCGAAGATCCGCACAAAGACCGCGGCCTTCGCTCGAAGCCCTGTGACGCAGAAGGACTTGCAAACCATAAACGCAATCTTGCGGACAAAGGCGTTCTGACAACATGGCTTATGGATTTGCGCGCGTCTCGCCAGCTCAATTTAGAGCCGACCGGGCACGCTAGCCGCGGTACCAGCTCACCGCCCGGCGCAGCAGCCACCAACGTGATACTCGCACCCGGCGACCTGACTCCTGCCGCGCTTATGGCCGACATTAAGCAGGGGCTTTACGTGACCGACCTGGTCGGGCAAGGCGTGAACATGATCACCGGCGACTATAGCCGCGGCGCAGTCGGCTATTGGATCGAGAACGGCGAAATCGCCTACCCGGTCCATGAAGTAACAGTCGCCGGCAATCTGAAAGATATGTTCAAGCGTTTAACGGCGGCCGATGACTTAACTGTGCGTTACGGCATCGACTCGCCAACTTTACGCATCGACGGCATGAGCGTCGCTGGAACTTAGGCCGAACGTCTATTCTTTGTACTGCTCGCCGTAGCGCTTCAAGTAGCTTTGCGCACGCTCGATTGCTTCTTGGAGATGAGCCGGGCGCACTTGATGCGCAACCGTCGCCCGCACGTGCATCAGCAGGTAGCTGAAGTGGTGGTACATCGCATCGGCGTCCTGAAACTTCTGAACAAGACTGAGAAGATATTCGTCCAATTCGCTATCTTTAAACTTGTCATGGAATTTCTCAGATTTTTCGTAAAGGTCCTCAATCACGTTCTTCATAACAATTCCTTATATTTCGTACGGTGGATGCGTCCCCCGGCCAGACCCCAGCATACTACATCGGGCGGCGGCGAAAAGACCGTGCGGCGCCTCAGGCGGGATAGGCGAGTTTCACGGGCTCCGAATCCACGGAAATGCGCACCGGCAGGTTGGTGATGATGTCGCCGTCGGCCTGAACGGGCCCGCCTTCGCCGCCTACCGTCACGTTGCGGCCTTCGACAATCTTCACATCGGACCACATAGAGATTCGGCCTAACAGCAATCCAAGCCCATACCGCGCAACGCTGAACCAGCCCCGTCCGCTCATAAGTACAACCTGAAAACTGTTATCGGCGAGGGAGGCACCCGGCGCAGCTACAAACGGCCCCCCGTAGCGCCGTCCATTACAAGCCACCATCGAGACCGTCCGATACGACGTCCCATCGATCACCACGTCCCGTTGTGCGAACGAGTCGGAGAAGGACTGCCGCACCGCTCCCCATACGTAGGCAAGCGGCCCAAGCACCTTTTTCAGACCGAGAGAAATATTGCTGACCACGTTTGCATCAAATCCGGTACCGGCCATCATTATAAAACGGCGCTCGTTGGCAATCCCGACATACACCAGTTTCACCGGCCCATGCGCTAGAGTGTGCGCAATCGCCGCAGGGGTTCGGCGCAGGCCAATTTCGTCAGCCACGACATTCGCCGTGCCCAGCGGAATAATTCCAAGCATCAAGCTGCGCCCCTTCAAGCCGTTGACAGCTTCGTTAATCGTACCGTCACCGCCGGCTATGGCGATCAGATCGAATTCACTCTCCGGCGCCTCGCGCGCAATTTTTTCCGCATGCCCCCGCGCATCGGTTTCCACAACTCTCACTGTACACCCAAGACCTCGCAATGCCGCGATGATGCTTTCGAAGCGAGGGCGGCGTGCCCGGCCTGCCGCCGGATTGAATACCACGAGAATACGGCGCGGAATCGACGGCTCGCTCTCTGCTTGAGGTAAGGAATCAGTCAATTCGCGCTCCTATGCACGGTCATCTCCGCCCATACGTGACAGTTCTGTTTCATTAATGTGAAGAGTCCAAGAAGAGCATGGGGGCGGCTCTAGTCAAGCGACTCCACATAACATACATCCTTCGCGCGCATTGAAATTTTATTTAGGAAAACTCTGTTGCGCGCTATTTCGAGCCAGCTCAAGTTTCGCACGATATTTATCTCCGACATCCATCTGGGCACTCGCGGCTGTAAAGCCGACTTTCTTCTCGACTTCTTAAAACACACCGAGTCCGAAACCTTATATTTGGTCGGCGATATCGTCGACGGATGGCGGCTGAAGAAAACCTGGTTTTGGACTCAGGCGCACAACGACGTTGTGCAGAAACTTTTGCGTAAAGCGCGCAAAGGTACAAACGTCATTTATGTGCCGGGCAATCACGATGAATTCGCGCGGGACTTTCTCGACCATGAATTCGGCGAGGTCAA
>JAUIGX010000244.1 GCA_030432435.1 Alphaproteobacteria bacterium | reverse complement strand
CATATAGGGACGGCTGACGGCGGCGCCGCTGTATGGGATGCTGGCTTCTATGACAACCGAGTCCATAAAATCTGAAGTATCGGGCACCCACGCCCCTTTCGTTCACCTTCGTGTCCATTCGGCCTATTCCATGTCCGAGGGGGCTATCAAGATTCCCGATCTTGCAAAGTTGTGCGTGGCAAACGAGATGCCTGCGGTGGCACTGACGGACACGCGGAACTTGTTCGGGGCGCTGGAGTTTTCAAAAGCCTGCGCGGGTGCCGGGGTACAACCGATTATCGGCTGTCAAGTTTCCGTTCGACGCGAAGATCCGCAAAACGGACAAGTGCCGAACGGAAGGCTGCCTGAACCCGACCACCTAGTGCTGTTGGTCCAAAATGAAGAGGGCTATGGCAACCTGATCAAGCTTGCCAGCCGGGCGTTCCTTGAAACGGATTCGGGCGAAACCCCTCAAATCAGCTGGTCAGATATAGCTGGTCATAGCGGCGGGCTTATTGCACTAACAGCCGGGCCGGGCGGTACACTCGGACGGTTGCTGCTCGAAGGGCAGCGACCTAAGGCCGAAGAACACCTCTCTCAGCTTGAGGGCATGTTCCCAGGGCGTTTGTACATTGAACTCATGCGGCACGGCCTGCAGTCCGAGGATCGCATCGAGCCCGCGTTGCTCGACCTCGCCTATGCGCGCGATATCCCGCTGGTTGCGACAAACGAGTGCTTCTTCGCCGACGCGGGAATGTACACGGCCCACGATGCCTTGATCTGCATAGCCGAAAAGTCTTTTGTGTCGATGCCAAACCGGCGCCGCTTGACGCCACACCATCGTTTCAAAACGGCGCAGGAAATGGTCGAGCTTTTTGCCGACATTCCCGAGGCGGTAAACAACACGCTGGTGGTCGCGCAACGTTGCGCGTTCAAAGTAGATGAGCGCGCGCCCATCTTGCCGAAGTCGCCCAAGACCGGTGACCGCACGGAGGAGGAGGCGCTACGCGAACTGGCGAGTTCGGGTCTAGATGGCCGCTTGCAGCAATTGGTGTTTCGAGAAGATATGACACCAGAAGAGCGCGCTGCGCTCGCCAAACCTTACCGTGAGCGCTTGGATTACGAACTGGAAGTTATCGGGAAGATGGGCTTTCCGGGCTACTTCATGATCGTTGCCGATTTTATCCAATGGGCAAAGAGCCAGGATATTCCGGTTGGGCCGGGTCGCGGTTCCGGCGCGGGGTCCGTGGTGGCCTGGGCCTTGACGATCACCGACATGGACCCGCTGCGGTTCGGATTGCTGTTCGAGCGATTTTTGAACCCCGAACGTGTATCCATGCCCGACTTCGATATCGACTTTTGTCAGGATCGGCGCGACGAAGTTATTCGCTATGTGCAGAACGAATATGGCCGCGACCGTGTTGCGCAAATTATCACCTTCGGAAAGCTCCAGGCGCGTGCGGTGTTGCGCGGTGTCGGGCGCGTTCTGGAGATGCCGCTCGGCTATGTCGATAAGATCTGCAAAATGGTGCCCAACAATCCGGCCAATCCGGTCACGTTGAGTGAAGCCATCAATACCGAGCCGGATTTGCAAAACCTACGCGACACCGACGACAGCGTACGTCAGTTGCTCGATATTTCTCTGAAGCTTGAAGGACTTTACGCTCACGCTTCAACGCATGCTGCCGGCGTGGTGATCGGCGACCGGCCCTTGGACGAATTGGTGCCGCTCTACCGCGACCCAAATTCCGACATGCCTGTTACTCAGTTCAACATGAAGTGGGTCGAGAAAGCGGGGTTGGTGAAGTTCGATTTTCTCGGTCTGAAAACCCTGACGGTTTTGGAAACAGCAGTGAAGCTGCTGGGTTTGCGCGGCATAGACATCGACCTGAGCAAGCTACCGCTGGACGATGCCACGACCTTCGCCATGCTAATCCGCGCCGATACCGCCGGTGTGTTTCAGCTGGAAAGTACGGGTATGCGCGATGTGCTGCGCAAGCTGAAGCCGGACGTGTTCGAGGACATCATCGCCGTGGTGGCTTTGTATCGTCCCGGTCCTATGGACAATATTCCCAGCTTTATCAATCGTAAGCAGGGGCTGGAGCCCATAGACTATCTGCATCCGTCTCTTGAGGCGGTCCTGAAAGAAACCTACGGGATTATGGTTTATCAGGAGCAGGTCATGCAGGCGGCACAGGTGCTTGCCGGGTACAGTCTCGGCAGCGCCGATTTGTTGCGTCGGGCCATGGGTAAAAAAATTCAGGCCGAGATGGACGCGCAGCGCAGCGCCTTTGTTGATGGCGCGGCAGCGCGCGGTATTGATCGGGGTAAAGCCTCTAACATTTTCGATACCATCGATAAATTCGCGGGCTACGGTTTCAACAAATCGCACGCTGCGGCGTACGCAATGGTGGCCTATCAAACGGCCTATCTAAAAGCGAATTATCCGGTGGAGTTCATGGCGGCCTCCATGACGCTCGATATGCACAACATCGACAAACTGGCGGCGTTTCGCGGTGAGTTAACGCGCCTTGGTATCGAAATCCTTCCGCCGGACGTGAATAAGTCTGATGTGACGTTTGCGGTGGAAAATGGCGCGATCCGCTATGCATTGGCCGCCGTTAAAAATGTTGGCGTCGGGGCGATGGAAGCGCTGGTGGCGGCGCGGGAAAAGAGCGGCCCCTTCAAATCGTTGGACGACTTTGCCGGCCGGTTGGACGGCTCGGTGGTCAATAAGCGTTTGCTGGAAAATCTTGTGCGCGCCGGGGCCATGGATTGTATCCACGACAATCGCGCGCAACTCTTCGAAGGCGTGGAAACTGTGCTGCGTCACGCACAACACAATGCAAGCGAGCGGGCTTCGCAGCAGGTGAGTCTGTTTGCGGGTGATGCCGCAGTTGCCGCGATCTCGCTTCCAAATGTGCCCGATTGGCGGCCAATGGAACGGCTCGCCGAGGAGTTCGCAGCCATTGGGTTTTATCTCTCTGCTCATCCGCTGGACGCGTACGCAGGAACGCTGGATGCGCTGAAAGTTGTGAAGGCCAAGGATGTAAACGCACTGACTCCGCAAGACTGTGCTTCGCCAGTGCGTATGGCGGGAACTGTTGTGTCGAAACGCGAACGGGTCGGTCGGCGCGGCAACAAGTACGCCTTTGTCGCGCTGTCGGATGATACGGGGACGTTCGAAATTACAATGTTCTCGGAAGTGCTGTCGGCTTCGCGTGAGTTGCTGGATTCCGGCGCACCGGTCCTCTTGACCCTTGATGCTCAGTTGGAAGAAGACAAAGTGCGCCTTCTGACCAGCAGGGTTGAGGGGCTGGAAAAGGCCCTGGCGGCCCGGGTGCGAAACCTTAAAATTCGGGTTGAGAAAGATGTGCCTGTAGGGGAATTACAGGCGTTGATGGAGGCCGACGGCCGCGGCAAGGGCCGGGTAAGGGTGTTAACCCGCTCGAACGGCCATATGATCGAAGTGGCCTTGCCGGGCGGTTATGCCATCCAATCCAAGACCCTGGCGGGGCTCAAGGATGTGCCAGGGGTCGTGGAAATTCGCGAGTTTTAACCGCGCCGTGTGGCTATACCGAATGTCATGCGTCCGGCGCATGGCATGCCACAGATGACGAAGGTGCGAACTTATGTTGTTCGCTCTTCCAAGCTTCTAAATCGCACTGCCTTCTCAAGCGACTGTACGCCCACTTGTTATGGCGTGTTTTGTGCTGGATAATTTAAGATGGAAAATTCAAAGTTGGCTGGCTTTCAGGTCCAGCGAGTCGCATTTAGAAAGGCGTAGAAAGATGAAAGCCAGGATGCTGCTTTGTACTACGGCTCTGCTGATGGTCAGCGCCTCTGGGAGTATGGCGGCCGAAGAATTACCGGCCGGCGAGGGCAGAGAGTTGATTGAAGGCGTTTGCACAAGCTGCCATCAGGAAAATCAGATCGTCCAAAGCTCTGGCTACACGCGAGAGCAGTGGGCATCGCTTATCAGCAGTATGATCGACCTTTCCGCGAACGATGAAATCCAGGACGGCATTCTCACATATTTGTCAGAACACTTTCCGCCCAATGACCGGCGAGCTTCCAAGGTGGTCGCGGGGCCCCGCTCAATTAAGTTTCAGGAATGGGTCGCTCCGACCCTGGGTCAGCGCGCGCGCGATCCCGTCGAAGCGCCGGACGGAAAGATCTGGTGGGTGGGCCAGTTCGGCAACGTGATCGGACGATTGGATCCGGAAACCGGCGCGATAGAGGATTTTCCGCTACCCGAGGGGGCGCGGCCGCACTCGGTGTCGATCGATGCCGACGGCAATCCCTGGTACATGGGTAACGGCAACGGGACCATTGGCAAGGTCGATCCGCGCACGGGTGAGATGGTTAAGGTCTACAAGATGCCGGACGCCGCCGCGCGGGATCCGCACACCGGTGAGTTCGACCGCGATGGGGTGCTCTGGTTCACTCTTCAACAGAGCAATATGTTCGGACGTTTGGACCCCAAGA
>JAUIGX010000243.1 GCA_030432435.1 Alphaproteobacteria bacterium | reverse complement strand
CGGCCGGTTCCTGTGTGTTCCACTCGTTTAAGATCTTGGGCCATTGCTCTATCCAGCAGCAATGGTGTGTGAAGTCCTTTACTAGACCTATCGCAGCTTCGTGTTTTTCAAAATAGTCTGTGGCCAGAGCAGCTGGAGCGATCGTATCTTCTGAGCCGAAGAGGTGAAGTTCGCTAACGCTTACGGCGGGCGCGTCATCAACGGGATTCAACGAAGATGTCAACGGAATGCTACCGTGGTGTTCGCTCCAGGCGTCATGATCCAAATTGGCGGCAATCGTCAGTAATCGCGATACGCGCGGCATGCGGTGTGCCAGCAGCGCGGCAAGTGTACCCCCGCCAGAATAGCCGACCAGTTCAATTTGGCCAGTAGGAACAATTTGTTCGATGGCCTCTACAAGCGCTGTCACGACGGTTTCGCCGTAACGGCCACTGGTCCAAAGCGCCTGATTACAGTTTTGGGGCATTGTTTCTTGTTCATAGCAGGGGCGAGCAACATAGGCCGTCGCTGCCTCATCTTCCATAAACAATTTGAAGGCAAGCCGGTCGCGTCCCGTTGGATCGGCGTTCGGTTGGTTGTTGAGCCAAGGAATGCCGTCACCTTCTAAATACACTCGTGCGGGTCGTGTACGCTCAGTTTTATTAACCACTCGTGTGACTACGGCGAGCTGAAATACCGTTGTCTCAATTCTTTGATAGTTTAATTTATGTTGTAACGCGGTTTCTACGAGGGTCGAGTTTGAACATCCGCCCAAAAGGGCCCCGAGCCCGATGACAACAAATAATTGGCAGTAATGTTGCAATTTTATAATTCTCATTTAGGCGCTTGTCCTTGACACGCTTGGAGAGTGACGGTTGAATGGTATCAATTACATAAGATCTTGATAAGAAATCAAATCGCACCACTTACAAAGTGGGTGGCATTTTTTTGGGGGGGGTATGAGAGATCTGCGTAGCTTATGTCTGGCCGCTTTTGTCACAATTGTTGGGTGTGCGGCACCGGGGCCTGTTCCCCAAATACCCGACTCAGCTAAAGTGGAAGACCTATACATTGTTGATTGTTTGTTGCCTGGACAAGTAAGACAACTTGGCAATACCACCTATTTGACTCCAAGACGCCCAACGCGAACAACCGCGCAAGATTGCCGGATTCGCGGCGGTGAGTATGTGGCGTATGATCGCGCGGACTATAAAACGGCTCTGAAAGTGTGGATGCCGGCAGCCGAGGGTGGCGATGCTGATGCCCAGAATTCCGTGGGTGAAATCTTTGAGCAAGGCTTGGGTACGGAACCTAACTATGAGGTCGCGGCGCTGTGGTATCGGCGCGCAGCGCAGCAGGGTCACAAAAGCGCTCAATTTAATCTAGGTACGCTCTACGAGATGGGTAAAGGCGTACCGCAAGATAAAGTCGAGGCGCTCAATTGGTATCGCAAGGCATGGGGTGTAAGTGACGATGAGCTCACGACCCGCTCTTCCGCAGAGCAGGCACTACTCGCGCAGGCGCAAGAGACTGCAGACGCAAGAGCAGCCGCAACCGCCGCGCAGGCAGAAGCCGAAGCGGCTAAAACAGCGGCTGATCGCGCTCGTGAGATAGCGGCCAAAGCGCGGGCAGATGCGTCTGCGGCGAGCGATGCCTTGGCCGCTGCGGAGCAGCAGTTGGCTGAAGCTCCTGTGCCCGCAGCACCAGAGCCCATAGCGGCTGGTCCGGTTTTCTCAACGGCGACTCCCAAAGTCATAGAGGCGAAGGGTAAGACATTTGGTCGCTATTTTGCGTTGGTAGTGGGCAATTCGGATTACGTGCATTTGAGCGACTTGCCCACGCCCAAGGCGGATGCCGATCGTTTAGCGACGGTTTTGCAAGATCGTTATGGTTTTCAGGTGCGTCGTTTGCAAGATGGCGACAACGTTGCTTTGCTTCGAGCGCTCAATGCCCTGAACGATGTGCTTGAAGAAGACGATAATCTGCTTATTTACTACTCGGGTCATGGCTCACGCCGTTCAGCCGGTGCATTCGATGCCGGTTACTGGTTGCCTGTGAATGCAGAGAAAGAGCAAGATACCTTTTGGCTGCCTACCGAGCAGGTGGCGGGGCACTTGGCGCGTATAAAAGCGAAGAGGGTGATGGTGGTAGCGGACTCGGCGTTCGCTGGCATGCTGGCCGATAATCCCGCATTTTTACTGGCGACCGACCCCAATCAGTTGCGCAGTGACGCCTACGTCAATTTGCGTATGCCAAACCGTTCACGACTTTTGATGACGTCGGGTGTGGATGCCCCCGTGCCGCGTATGCGTGCGGGTTTTACGTCGGTATTCGCGGATGCCCTGATTGAGGCATTGGAACAGAATGAGTCGGTGCTGACGGCACCCGCATTGTTCATGGATTTGTTGGATGAATTGGCTGTGCGACAGCCCGAGCTCGATCCTGAGTTTAAGGCGATCAAGCGAGCCGGAGATGAGATCGGCGATTTCTTTTTTGTGGCGAGGTAGCTTGTTGTCTGCGAAGACATTTTTTTGATGGGACTCGGCCCCTAATGGCTAGCGTGTGATAAGACGATTTTTTGCAACAGCGTTGCTGGCGCTTTTCAGCCCCGGTGTGTTGGCTGTCACGGTCACTGTAGGCGTCCAGACCTTCGCCCTAGACCCGGGTGCGTCTGGGTCCATCTCCTACACAGATTCAGGGGGCGCCGGCACGTGCAGTGGCAGTTGTTCGCTAACCTATGACGATACCGATACCGTTGTTCTGTCGGCCTCTGCAGATGAGGGTTCCGAGTTTTCTTCTTGGTACACTACGGATAGTTCGGGTCAACCGGGCGGGCCTTGTAATGGAAATTCCGCGCCTACATGTAGTTTTTCGGCGGCTGAACTTGTTTCGAGCACTTATACGATCAGCGCTGACTTCTTTTTGATCTCTTCCGACGTCTCCGGCGTCCCGGTTGCCTCGGATCAAACCTTGACTGTTGATGCAGGTGCGACGTCCTACACTAATTCTTTACCTGCTGTGTCAAATCCAATCGGTGGAGAAAGCTATTCGCTGATTTCGGGTCCGCAAGAGGGGGCGGTTTCCATCGAGTCGAGCTCAGGTGCTTTTACCTATACCAACCCAGCGGGGCACAGCACTGGGGTGAGCTTCAGTTGGGATGTATCGAATAGCTTCGGAACATCGCAGATATACCAGACCAATTTATTGGTGGGTGAGCCACCACCTAATTCGCCGCCTAGCATCTTTGCTGAGTCTGTTGCGCAAACAAACGAAGACACTGAACTCGCCTTGACAGCCGAAGTTTCGGATTCTGATCTGGATGAAGTCACACTGCAGGTTTCTGCAATTAACGGTTCTATTGCCAACTTAGGCTCTGCTGTCAGTCCCTCTGGCGGTGCCACTTCAGGCAGCACCCAATACCAGTTCGATTACGTGCCCGAGACGAATTTTAATGGCACCGACACCATCGTCCTGATTGCTGCTGACTCGCGAGGTGCAACGTCACAATGGGATATCGTCGTCACGGTCAATCCCGTAAATGATCCACCGAGTATTGCTGACCAGTCCTTTACAGTTAACCAAGATAGTCAGTTGGTGGCCCAGATTCAGGCAAACGATGAAGATGGTGATCAGTTGACCGGTTTTATTGTCTCCGGCCTTTCGCATGGCGCTCTGGAAGCCAATTTGCAAACAGGAGCCTTTACTTATACGCCCGACGAGGGGTATGTCGGTACTGATACTGCCATAGTCAGCGTTTCGGACCCTTCTGGCGCCACTGCGCAAGCGACCATTACTATCGAGGTTCTTAACGTCAACGACGCACCGGTTGCGGTGAATGACTCGACGCTCGAGACGGGTGAGAACACGGCGGTCACGAGTGGCAACCTGTTGTCGAATGACAGCGATGCGGATGGTGATTTGCTGACGATCACGGACGCTACGGCTCCTAATGGCAGTGTGGCGATCAACGGCGACGGCACGGTGACGTATACGCCGGATACGGACTTTGTGGGTGAGGACACGGTGACCTACACGGTTACCGATGGCAATGGCGGCAGTGCAACGGCGCAGTTTACGGTAGTGGTTGTGGGCGTGAATGCGGCACCGCTGATGTCGGATCAGAGCTTTGCGGTTGATGAGAACGCGGTACTCACGGCCAGCGTTGCGGCGACGGATGCCGATGGTGATGCCTTGAGCTTCAACGTCACGATTGGGGTATCGAACGGGACATTAACCTTTGCATCGGATGGCAATTTCACCTACACGCCGAATACGGGTTATGTGGGTGGTGATAGATTCACGGTTGAAGTGAGCGATGGTCAGGGCGGAGTTGCGACGGCGGTGATGAGTCTGACGGTGAATAAGGTCAACGACGCACCGGTTGCGGTGAATGACTCGACGCTCGAGACGGGTGAGAACACGGCGGTCACGAGTGGCAACCTGTTGTCGAATGACAGCGATGCGGATGGTGATTTGCTGACGATCACG
>JAUIGX010000242.1 GCA_030432435.1 Alphaproteobacteria bacterium | reverse complement strand
ACGACTGATTTTATTGTGGACGGCCTTGAAGGGGAAACATCAATGGCCTGCGTGCAGTTTCTTGGAAACATAGTCCGCAAGAATCTCGAGCCGATCAGCAAGGGCCTTGCTCACTAGTAGGATTGCCGCTCCAAGCGTCAATTACTCTTTGCAGCCAGCTTATAAGCGGCCGGTGGTATGCGGGCTTGGGACGCTTGCTCGTAGGCGTATCCGAGAGATAGAAGCAATTGGTCTGACCACGCAGGACCAAAAAATGAGACCCCTACCGGGAGGCCGTTTTCTAATAGGCCCATTGGCACGCTCAGCACCGGATAACCCGCGATTGCCGCGTAAGTTGTGGCGTGCGGAGGCTTGGAACCTTTTGCTTCTCGCTTGGTGATGAAATGCTCGTAAATAGTTCCGTCTGGAACAAGCTCTGCGCCGGGCCCTTTGGATAAAGCGAGTAGGGCGCTGACATTGTAGTCCGCGAGCAGTTTGTCGATCCCTTCAGTGGTTGCTTTGCGTAATCCCGTTGTCCGGGCCTCGATATACTCTGGGGCATCGTAGCCGGTAGTCATCTGCGCAGCGCGAAAGATATCCTGATCGTGCATGCTTTCTCGTGGATCGGACTCATTGAAATCGATCAACTCGGCGAGCGAGCGTGTTTTAACCTCTGGTGGTGTTTGGGCTAGGTAGGCGTTTAGGTCTTGCTTGAACTCGTGATACAATACTGTGAGCTGTTCCTGACTTAGATCTTCGAGCAACTCGGTTGGAATCTCCACGAGTTCCGCGCCTTGCGCTTGCATTATCTCGAGCGCGGCGTTGTATAGCGGCTCGATTGTCTCACTGTAATCTAGTGTTCCGCGCAAGACGCCAAGGCGCACGCCGTTCAGTGCATTTCGATTGAGGTTTGCGGAGAAGTCCGACAATCGCATATCGGCCTCCGTTGATTGCGGATCAGCCGGGTCGCTTCCAGACATAGCCGTCATCATCATTGCTGCACCCATCACTGTGCGTGTCATCGGTCCGGCCGTGTCCTGACTATGGCTAATGGGCACGATACCCCGGCGCGAGATGAGTGCGACGGTCGGTCGTAATCCAACCAAGCCATTGACGGATGCAGGCTTAGTAATTGAGCCATCGGTATCTGAGCCTACGGTACCGGCCGCAAAGCTCACCGCGCCCGCTACGCCCGAGCCGGAACTCGATCCGTAAGCTTCGCGGGAAAGGTCATAGGGATTGTGCGTGCCTCCGCCTAAAGTGCTGCTGTTAAATACGGCGGCCGTGCGAAAACCGGCAAACTGCATCAGGTTCAGCTTGCCCAGAATGACGGCGCCACCCGCGCGAAGACGCCGTGTCACCTCTGCGTCTTCGCGCGGGAAATTCTCTACGAGGGCATATGAGCCTGCCGTCGTGGGCATGCCTGCAACATCAATATTATCTTTGAGGAGGATAGGAACGCCATCAAGCGGACCTAACGTCTTGCCCGCCGAGCGCCGCTCGTCGGATGCCGCCGCTTGTTCAAGGGCATCCGGTGCGATCATAATCACCGAATTCAAAGCATGATCATAGGTTTCGATGCGTTTGATATATGCCTTTGTAATTTCAACGGACGTCGTCTTGCCTGCCGCGAGGTCGGCAGATATTTGCGGCAGAGAGATTTCCTCAACCTCGTATGACGTTTGAGATGGCGTATTCTCTGAGCAGGCACCGAGCAGCAAAGAAAAGGTGAGCGCCATGCAAATTGATGCGCGGATTATCATCCTGATGTCTCCTCTCTGGCGGCAGGCCCGAGCAATACCTCCAAGTACCGCGAAACAACCGTTCGATTGAACTGTATATGCAGCCTACAGGACGCGGCCTGCTGAGCAAATAGCGCATCAAGTGAATCTGGTCGAGGTGCAAAAATTCAAGTCTTCGTTGAGAGTTAGTGCCTGAGCCACAGTCCACAAGTCAGCCCACAAATAACTCTCGAAAAAAGGCCAATGCACGTGAATGACTGCGAAGATAATATGAGTGGAAAGTCGCAGTTTTCTAGGGGTTTGCCGATGAGGGCGAATAACTGCGAATAAGTATATGGCGGAAGGGGTGGGATTCGAACCCACGAGGAGCTATTAACCCCTGCCGGTTTTCAAGACCGGTGCCTTCAACCGCTCGGCCACCCTTCCATCTCAAAACGTTCGAGCCTCTAATACGGTGTTCGAGTTTTTTGTTCAACTCTCGTTCTTTCGCCATTGCTCAAGTTTTGTGATTGCATTCTCGGCATACTGATTATCGGGGCGAACGTAGCGAGAATGACCTGACGAGAGCGCCAGCCACCAATTGCGCGAATTTCGTCCTCTGTGCAGCCAGCGCGGCCAAGGGCCGTAGCGGCGGTCCTGCGGAGATCAGCGAACCACAAGTCCGACGGAAGACCAGCAGCGTCTCTAATGGCCTTAAACGTGTGCTGGAAAGTCACCCTGTGATAGGGGCGACGGGTTCGCTCATTTGCGACCATTTGCACAGCAATCCGCTCTGTGCCGTTCAGAAGGGTTCGCAGCTCAGGAAGTGCCGGCACTCGAATAACCGTCCCGGTCTTGGATTGTCGGAGGGTGATCGTGCTGCCGTCATAGGCGGTCCAGGGCAGGGCCAGGACGTCACCTTCACGTTGGGCCAGACAGTAAGCCAGCATCATTGCCAACGCCATAGACGGACGGCCCTGGTTATTTGCGGCAGCGACGAATTGATTAACTTGGTCGGGTGTCCAGACTTGCTGTCGCCCATCTCCCAATCTGATTTTCATTTCCCGAGCGGGATGAGTATCGATCCAGTCTTCATCTAGTGCGAAAGTGAGCAGAGCAGCTAACGTCATAACAGTCTTCTGAGATGTTCGCTTTCCACGTTGCTTTTCCAATTCACGCATCCAGGCCTTAATCGCGCGGCGGGTGAGGGAGCGCGCCAAGAAATCGCCACACCATTCTTCAATGAGCTTAATGGCGGTGTCGTAGTCCTGTTGTGTTCGGGGAGCCAACCGGGTGTATGCGTCGGACGAGCGATAGAGGATGACTAGAGCTTTCACGCTATCTGGCTTCACCGGCACCGACGCAGTGCCGGAATACCAAGCATCTAGTTTACCATTGAGAATCTCGGCTTGCTGGACAGCTTCGGCCAAATCATCGGAAAGACGGCGAGGAAGAAAGCCATTCATAATTAGTTTCTTTGTTGGTTGCCAGTACCAAGCAATGCCGCTCTTGCGTGGCCTAGATACGAGATATCGGATTTTAACGTTTCCCATGACTAAGCCTCGCTCTTTCAATCAATTTGGATTCATCACCGGATGCAATGTTCTCCGATTCCCCAAAGCGGTGATCTAACCAACGCTCGATCTGTTTTCTGAGAAATAGTTTTGTGAGTGGATCGGGACGTGGGAAGTCCGCAGATTTAGAGATAAACGTGCGCAGCCAGCTTTCATTGCGCCGAAACGCGAATTCAGCAACTTCGCTCCACGTCATAGTAGCTGGGGTAAAATGGAATCTCCGACGCGCCGCAGTCATAATGAAACCCACGATCTAGTGCCACAGGGTGATCGTAGAGCTAGTAAATGGGGGTATTCAATACCCCCGGGGTAGCGGCTACCCCTTTTTCATTTCAGGTGTGCGAATTCCCGGAATTTCTCCCTTTACGGCTTTCCAGAACCCTCTAACACCCTCTAGGGCCGTCCATGCCAATGACTTGTGTGCTTTTGGGCCAACTTCCGGAAGTATTTCTCGGAAAATAATTCCGAGGTGTTTTTCGTAGATTCGAAGCGTTTTTTTATCATGAATTAGATATAGGACTTTCCAGCCAACGCGTTTACCAACGACCAACGCACCGATAGCGCTTTCCAGCTGATGAGCGTCCCCTTTAAAATTGTCCACTGATTCCAAGCTGATCTCTATTAATTTTCGATGTGATATCTCTGTCATAGGCATCCTTGCGGAGTGGTGGGCAAATAGATTGATTGGTTAGTGTATTGGACATGCGTGGGGGGTAGCAATCACCCCCATCTAATTTACTTCGAAATTTTTAGTAACTCTTTGCTCCATAAACAAACTATAAACTATCGGTAAAGTTGTACTATAGTCGATTGGAATCCAGTGGTAAGTGAGGGCTCTCTAATGGCGACTAACAAAACAAATGGAAGCTCTGCAGTGGAGCGGTCAGACAATTCTGATGATTCCAACAATCAGAAAAAGAATCCCGCCGATATAGGGGACATCGCGAATCCCGCAATCTGTGGCATCGTGATGCCCATTTCTGAGATTGATGGTTGTTCCACGGAGCACTGGAATGATGTCAAAGTCATTATCACGGAAGCCGTTGAGTCCATTGATGCACCGAAGTTTAAATCAAGATTGGTTAGTGATGCCGATGATGTAGGAGTGATTCAAAAACGTATCGTACAAAACATTTATTCCTCTGATATCGTTGTGTGTGATGTAAGTGGAAAAAATCCGAACGTGATGTTTGAACTAGGTCTTCGGTTGGCGTTCGACAAACCAACG
>JAUIGX010000019.1 GCA_030432435.1 Alphaproteobacteria bacterium | reverse complement strand
TCGCTTGCAGAACAGCTACACATGTTTCGATCCACCAAACCATGACCTGCCGGTCCGCCCCCTTCCGGCCGAGGTCAACGGTCACATCACCTTCGGCTGCCTGAACAACCCTGCCAAACTGAATGATGATGTTCTAACCTCTTACGCGGCCATTTTGTCGCGGGTTCCGGGCAGTCGCATAGTCTTTAGGTTCAAAGGCCTGGAAGACCGTTCGGTTCAAGACCGCATTCGCAGCGTGTTCAAATCGCATGCCGTCGATCCGGGCCGCATCGACATATCGGGCGGCGCCGAACGCGCCGAATTTCTGAACACCTACAGCCACATTGATATCGCGCTCGATACGTTCCCGTACTCCGGCGGCCTCACAACCTGCGAGGCGTTATGGATGGGCTGCCCCGTCGTCACCTTCCCCGGCTCAACATTCGCCGGAAGGCACGCCGCAAGTTACATGACCCATGCCAACCTAATGGACTTTGTGGCGAAAGATCGCGAGGGGTTCGAGGACTTGGCGGTTGCAAAAGCGGGAGACACCCAAAGTCTTGCAGCGCTGCGCGCAGATTTGCGCAATCAGCTTCTGCGCTCACCTGTTTGCGACGGCGCGCAGTTTGCACGCGACTTTACCAAAGCAATGCAAGACGTGTGGCACGACTACTGCGGAAAAAACGCGTAGGCATTCGCGTATCAGCCGTATTGGCCAACAGCGCCGATCAACCGGCCCACCTGTTTTTCCCACGTCCAGTCTTCCATAAACGCGGCCGCAGCCGCGCCGCGCCGCGCCGCGTCTTCACGGTTCTGGTAGGCCTCTTCCATCTTCGTGACCAACTCATCGATAGAAGATTCTCCCCACCCATTTAAGTCGGCGCGGCCGGTAATTTCAGCCATGGGAATTTGAAAATCGAGCGCATAACAGTTTTCCGCGCCTATTAGATCAAGGTGCCCGGTATTGCGTGAGAGAACGACCGGCACTCCGCAGGCCATGGATTCCATCGCCACAAGATTGGTGCCGCCTTCGCAGCGATTTGGAAATACGGCAAGGTCCATATCCCGCAGCACCTCGGCCATCTCCGTGTTCGCCATCGGCCCGAGATCGAAGAATGAGTCGGGCGGCAATCCGCAAGCGCGCAACCACGCGCTCACATCTAGCCTCCCCGAAGCTTCCGCGACGGGCACCGCCGATACATGGGGCGACATGCCGATACTTTTCGCCGCTTCTGGCCAAGGGTTGTGCCAAGCGCTCACCAGCACCGCGTCCGGATGCCGCTGGTGAAAAACTTTAAAGGCGGCCACAACCAAATCCTGGCCCTTGCGATATTCCAGCTTGCCGCCGGAGAATACTGCGAAACGCCCGGCAAAGCGGGCTTCTTTCTTGCCCGACGTCTTGCGGCGCGCAAACACCGCCGGATCTATTCCCTGTGGGCAGTTAATGACATTCGTTAGGCCGTGCCCCTGCAGCACATCCGCGTTCCACGACGAACCGGTGACAATTAAAGCGAAATCGCGCGCACGCGCGAGATTTTCCGCCGGCACGGTTGCGGACTCAAAAAAGACAACCCCGACATTGGGCCGGCCATTGAGCCCACGGACCATTTCCGGAAAGTCCAGATGGTCGCCAAGGGCGTGAAGCATGGGAAAGTCCAGATCGACGGCACCGCGCTGATAGGCCGCAAACCACTCCGGCTGTTTTGCCAGCGGCACCGATAGCGCCTGCTGCTGCGCAGGTGTAAGGGCCAGCGATCTCGCCAAAAAAAACAATTCCGGCGCTATTTTCCGGCGTACGAGCTCGACTGCAAGGTTCACACCGTAGGTTCCCCAGCCGCTGGGAACGCCGATTTGCCAGCCGATGCCGAGGCGGGTAAGAGCCGCTGCGTCGCTCATTTAGGGTAGCACTCCCGGGCAAAAACAATACTTCGGCGCTAAACGCACCCCCCTATTTCCTAGTCCTATTATGATGTGTCTTGCTAATTTAAAGTGTTATTTACCAATGGTCCGGTATGCGTAGCCATCACAAAGGGCCTAATGTGCCCCAATAATGCTGTTACGACCTCAGGTGGGGAAGGAAAGTTTAATGTCCGATTTTATGATGAGCCAAGTTCAGGGCCTCCTGGGCAAAGTAGCCGACGACGTAGACAAAGTGGGCAAGACCCAAGCCGCGCAGATGGACATGTTGCTGGGCGCCATTAATGATCTGGCCGCCAATCTGTTCGCGACGCAGGCCATTTTGTGCACTCTACTGAAGGACCACCCTGTCGATGCCGATAAGGTCAAAGCCTGGATCAATGCCCAGACCGAGAGCGAAGACGAAACTCCCAAGGCCCATGCTGCAGTGGACCTTTTGTTGTCGGACGTTGACAAAAACTAACACGGCTCCTTCAATTGGTCGCGCCGACATCCAGCACATAGTCCTCACCGTGTTGCCGCAAAGCGCGGTGTGACCTCATGTTGCGCGGCGCGTATCGCCTTTTTTCCGATCTTGCCGGTCCCGTTCTTCCTCTATGGCTAAAAGCCCGCGCACGGCGCGGTAAGGAAGACGCACGCCGTCTTCCCGAGCGTTATGGCATTGCGAGCGCACCAAGACCCGAAGGCCGTCTGGTGTGGCTGCATGCCGCAAGCGTCGGCGAATCACTTTCCATCCTGCCTCTCGTTGCAGCTTTAAAGGAGCGCAGCTGGCAGATCGTCGTGACAACCGGCACCGTGACATCTGCGCGTGTGATGCAGGATCGCCTGCCCCCCGGCGCCGCCCATCAGTTCGTACCGCTAGACCGCCGCGCCTGGGTTGAGCGCTTTCTCACTCATTGGCGCCCGGATCTGGTGCTGTGGACCGAATCCGAACTGTGGCCGAATATGCTGGCCCTGATCAGCGCGGCGGGCATTCCTTCTGTTTTGATCAATGGCCGTATGTCAGACCGCACCTTTCGCGGTTGGCAACGCTGGCGCAGCCTGGGTACACAGCTTGTCGGCAGCTTTACGGCAATCCTCGCCCAATCGTCCGAGGATGCCCGCAGGTTTTCCGACCTTGGAGGCAAAACCGTTCATACCGTCGGCAATCTCAAGTTTGCCGCAAACGTGCTTCCGGTTGATGGCGAAAAGCTCAGCGCTTTACGTGCGCAGATCGGTCCGCGTCCGCTTTGGCTGGCGGCGAGCATTCATCCTGGTGAAGACCGTGCCACGCTGACGGCACATCGCCGCAGCGCCGAACAGCATCCGAACCTGCTCACGGTTATCGTCCCGCGCCACCCTGAACGGGCGAATGAAATGGCCGCATCGATCCTCAAAGCGGGTTTCACTGCCGCCCGCCGAAGCGCGGGCGAACCTGTTCGCACAGAAACCTCTTTCTATATTGCCGATACCATTGGCGAGTTGGGGCTGTTCTATACCCTCAGCGACATTGTGTTCGTTGGCAAAACCCTTGCCGTCGGCGGGGGACAAAATCCGGTGGAACCCGCTCAATCCGGCTGCGCGCTCCTTTTCGGGCCGGACATGAGCAACTTCCGGGAAGTCGCGTCCGAACTTCTGGCTGATGGCGCTGCGATAGAAGTCGCCGACGCAGACGACCTCGGCGCGGCCGTGGCCCGGCTACTTGGCAACTCATACGAGCGCACCGCCATGATCGAGGCTTCCGGGCAAGCTATCGCCCGGCATAGCGGCGCTCTCGCCGAAACCCTGGCTCGGCTCAATCCCTTCTTGGAACAAACCTCATCTTGAACGGCGCTCCGTTTCGGGTAGCCTTCCTTCCATGTTCTATCTCTTTATCAAGGCCGCTCTCTCCGGGGTGATCATCATGATCGTCTCGGAAGTCGCGCGGCGCAGTCCCGGCTTCGGCGGCCTCATCGCCTCCCTCCCGCTCGTTTCGGTTCTCGCCATCATTTGGTTGTGGCGCGATACCCACGATATCGAACGCATAGCCGGGCACGCCGAGGCAACATTCTGGTTTGTGTTGCCGTCACTGCCGATGTTTCTCATCCTTCCAGCCCTCCTCCGTCATGGGGTCGATTTCTGGATCGCCCTCGGGGGGTCCAGCCTTTTAACCATGGCGCTTTACTCCCTGACGATCTGGCTCCTTCCGAAGATTGGCATCAGTCTGTGATTTCTATGAGGCCTCACTGCGTAAGACTCTGCGCGATATGCTTTTAATCATGTAAGCTGTCTCGCAAATGTTTCATCTCAAGCGATCTTTCACTGATTTAGCGCCCCATGGATTCCAATTCTGAACGCAAACTGCGCGACCTGCGCCTGAATTTGGCAGAGATTTGCCTTGAAGGGCGGACGGATCGCATCGCCGGCCTTACGCGCAACCCATCCGGCGACGCGCTACTGACCATGGTCAATTCCGGCGTCCGGCACCTGGTCATGACCAAAGCCGATCAGGCAGTCGCGGAACGCTGCCACCGAATTCTCAGCGTCGAACACGAGATCGAGCGCAAGGTCTGCGCCTACCTGGCGTTAAATCTGTTCAGCTTTCCGCACGGAATTGAACGGTCCTTCGACATTATCGACGTTCCCACGCCGCTTCTGGCAACCGTCGTAAAAACTCTTTTTGCCATTCCGCACTTTTTTACCAAGGACGGCGCCCGGCGGCGGGCTCTCGCGCACGTGGAAGCCTCCGTAAAAGAAATTCACAAGTCAGTGCGTGTCATCGACGAGCCGGAGTTTCGGCGCGAAGTCCTGTCGGGGTTTATGGACGGGTATGTTGTCTCGGCGGTCTATGCCGAAGACGTGCCTTTGCGGACCCTCGCCCAACAGCGCGCCGAACTTATTCGGATGTATCTGGATCAGGAAGGACTGGCCCGCGACATTGAACCCCCCGAACGCTCGCCCGATGAAACCATTGTCCGCCTCGGCGTACTTTGCCCCGGCACCATCAGCGAAACCGCCGCCCTGCGCGGGCATCTCTCAGGCTTGGACCGCAGCGTTTTCCAGGTCACGGCATTCGTGCCCGACGAAGCCGCGACATCTATCAGCGCAAATTTTGAAGACCTTGCAGACGACTTCGTGGCTCTGCCCACCGCCGACATCGCGGGAGCCGCCGAGATTGTCGGCGGAGAAAATCTCGATGTCCTCATGGTCGGGGCCAATGTCACCAACACCTGCAAATTCCCATGGACCCTGCTAATGGCGCAGCGCCTTGCCCGGCTTCAGGTGGCGATGCATTCGAGCAGCCTCACAACAGGCTTTGCCACAGTGGACCTTTATATCAACGGCCACTTGAACGAACCGAATAATGCGCCGGACGACTATACGGAAGAACTGGCTCTTATTCCCGGCTCTTCCAACCACTACGCGTTCCCCGGCCCGGCCGCCGCCCCGGAGACTATTACCCGCGAGCAAATCGGTGTGCCTGACGCCGCTCTGTTGCTGGTCTCGGGCGCCAACTACTTCAAGATCGGACCGGACTTGATCAACGCATGGGCGCGTATTCTCGAAAACGTGCCCACGGCGCACATACTTTTGTATCCGTTCAATCCCAATTGGACGACGCACTATCCGCACAAGGACGGGTTCTTGCGGTTTGTACAGGAACGATTTGCGGCGCGCGGCATCGGTATCGACCGGGTGCACGTTCTGGAGGCGCAGCCCAGCCGCGCTCCCATTCTGGGCGTACTTCAGCTCGCCGACCTTTATCTCGACAGCTTTCCGTACTCCGGCGCCGTTTCTCTCGTGGACCCATTGTCTGTCGGATGCCCGCCTGTTGTGCGCGAGGGACACGCTGCGCGCTGCCGTCAAAGCTCGGCGCTGCTGCACGAAATCGGCCTTGATGTCTTGGTGACGAAATCAACCGACGACTACATCAAAGTCGTTACCCGGCTACTCCAAGATCACGGCCTGCGGCGGGAGATGAGCGAAGCCATTTCTGACATTGCCGATCATCCGGCTCTAAGCTCGCAAGTTGGAATTGGCCGATACGTCGGCGATACGCTGCTCACCGCGCTCAAAAAGAAACTCAAGACGGCCGTTCTTTGAACACCGCCGTTTGCTGGTGCGCCATGAGCGCGTCTTCCAGTTTCTTTATGTAATCATCCCGAATCGCTTTCGCGACACGTAGTTCCGAGATGCGCTGTTCTTCGCCCACATACAGGCGAGACACCGTGACGATTCTGTGCGCATGCGCCGCGTCACGCACACCGATCAAATTTATGCGGTCCCATTCGGGCAATTGAATCGCATCAAGGCGATCAAGGGCGGCAAGGCTGCGGATGCCGAAGCTATTGTCATCGCGCCAAACCGCACCCAGCACAGTGTAGCCCGTTTTCGATAGCGAGGTCGCAAGTGCAGAGGCATCGCTCACATCATGAAACGCGCAGTTTATTTTGATAATCTCAGGCTGCCACTTGGCCATACGCGCGGACATATCCGGCTTCAGATACGGAGCCTCGCATGAAAGCAACGTGCAACTGGCGATATCGTCTTCGCCCGGCGCGGCGGCAGGGATATCCGCTAGCTTGATGTCGCCCTTGGCAACAAAGCCTGGAGCCGCGGCAACGCTCCAACCACCGACGGCGTATTGGCGCATCTGCGCAGGTGACTCAGCCGACAAAAATACGGCTGTGGCTGCCCGCTCACGGCGCGGGTCGCGAATATCCTGGGCGAATATGATGGGAATGTCGTCGCTCACCGGACCCCTGTAACTCTCATTCGTACGGCCTCAGCCTCAATGCGACTGGGAACCTATCCTCGCCCATTGAACTGTCAAGGCAAGGCCAATTCTGCAATTTCAGCATTTGGGCGCTGAAACGGACTATTCTCTTGCCCCGTGCGCCGCCGCTAATTTCTGCAACGCGCCGACCATCGCGCGGATCGCCGGTGCCCATTGCCGCTTGCGCCCCTGGCGAAACAACCGCAGCGTCGGATACCAGGGGCTATCCTCCCGCTCATGCAGCCAGCGCCAATCATTGCCTTGCGGAATCAGAACCCACACCGGCTTGCCCAACGCACCGGCCAAATGCGCAACGGCCGTATCCACCGTGATGATCAGATCCATCTCGGCAACCACAGCCGCGGTAGCAGCAAAATTTTTCAGATGCGGCGAAAGATCGGTGATGCGGCCAGTCCACGGCGCTTTGTCGCAATCGTCCCGGCCGACACCGAGCTGAAGACCGAAATAGGAAACGCCTTTCACCTCCAGCAAAGCGCCCAGCGTCAGTAAGTGCAAAGAACGCCAGCGGTCGTTTTCATGTTTGGCGTTGCCGCGCCAGACCATCCCGACCCGCAAGCCCTCCCCCTCAAGACTGGGTACGGGCGTGCCCGGCGGCACCGCAAGATAAGGCACCTGCGCAGGCAAATTATCCCACGTCGTACCCAGTACATGCGGCAAGCTCATGAGCGGTAGGTAACAGCTAGCCTCGGGCACTTCTACGCCGGCCTTCACGACGGCCGACACGCCGGGTGCTGTCGCCAGCAAGCTGTTTAATCCCGGATGGCACTCCACAACGACGCGCCCACCGCGCGCGGCCACGGCGGAGGCGAACCGCACGAACTGTATGGCATCACCCATACCCTGCTCCAGCGTGAGCAGGATGGTCTTGCCGTCCAGCGGCTCACCGGTCCAGCGGGGCAAGTTGATGGGCCGCTCTTCCCGGCCTTCGCGTTTGAACCGCCATTCATACTCGGCAAATCCGCGCACAAGTTCGCCGCTGACCAGCAACGCATGTGCGAGGTTCCAATGCGCATCAGCGCTGTCCGGGGCCAACGTCACCGCGTGTTCCAGACACCCCAGGGCCTGAGGAATAAATCCCCACACCCGATAGATCATGGCCAAATTCACAAGTGGGCGATGGGCTTTCGGGTCCACTTGCCCGGCCGCGTGGAACCAGCGTTCCGCTGCAATCAAGTTATGAACGCGGTACATCGAAACGCCGCGATTAAAAAACACGTCGTAGCTGCCGCCGCTTAACTTCGCCAATTTAAAGAACGTGTCACCGGCGGCCTTATGATTGCCTTCCTGCTGCTGCCGCCGCGCCTGATCATAGAGCGCGGGCCCGTGGTTCGGATCAATCCGAAGCGCCGCAAGCAAAGCGACATTGCTGTCTGAATCGCGCCCCATAAGTCGCAACGCGGTCGCAATCCCGTGACAAAGATCAGCGTCATCGGTCTTGAGCTGCCGCGCGCGCTCAAAAAACTCGAGAGCAACCGCAGGATCGCCGCGGTTCACTTCCATGGCAGCCAGTTGACGTAGGGCGCCGATATGATTGGGTTCGATACGAAGGATGCCTTGGTAAAGCGAAGACGCCTTGCCGAGCGCCCCCCGGTTCAGGGCGTCTTCGGCATCCTTGAGGAGACCATCTATAATCTCGCGTTCATCGCTCATATTGGGCATGTTAATGGCCGATATCACGCACCCACACGTCCGGCAAGTTTCCATGAGCGCGCCCAACACCCCATCGCCCGGTCTCAATGACGCCGTTTCTCTTCATGAAGCCGGTCAGTTGCAGGACGCCGAGGACGCCTACCGGCAGATTCTAGACGCTGCACCAGCGCGCGTGGACGCCGCCCACGGCCTGGCCTTGGTCACCTTAGACCTGGGCCGGCCGGAGGATGCCATACCGCTTTTAACCCGCTGCACCACCGTCGAACCCGCCAACCCGTCTTACCGCCTTAGCCTTGGAGTGGCGCTGCTCCAAGCCGGGAAAACAACAAACGCAGAAGTTCAATTTCGAGACCTGATCAATACCACGCCGAAAATGGTCGAGGCCCATCTGTATCTCGCCCGCACCCTGAGAGCCTTAAACAGATGGGTGGATGCAGCGGACCTGATGAACGCCGCCTCTAAACAATTTTCCGATCACCCCGACGTCTGGACCGCCAAGGGGCAGGTCGAGCGCGTTTTGCTGCGCCACCCGGACGCCGAGCAAAGTTACCGCGAGGCTTTGCGTCTAAAGCCCGGCGACCCGGACTGTCTCAACAACCTCGCCGTGGTTGTGCGGGCTCAACATCGGTTTGACGAGGCCGTCGCTTTATATCTAGAAGCGCTCGAAGCCGCGCCCAATCACCCTAAGGTTCACGGCAATCTAGGCAATGCATTGGTGGAAATGGGCCGCGCGGCCGAGGCCGAGCTTCATCTTCGCAAAGCTGCGCACCTAAACCCTAGCGATCCGAGCAGCCTGTGCAATCTCGCCGTCTTCCTGACCCGCGAGGACCGATCCGAAGAAGCCATCGCCTATTTCAACACCACGATCAAAATTGCACCGCTCTATGTAGACGCCTGGATCAATCTTGGTGTTGCTCGCCTTGCCCTTGGCGACACCCAAGGTGCAGAGGACTGTTACCGCCGCGCGATCGAAATCGCGCCGGAAAATCCTGAAGCCCATTACAACCTCGCCTGGGTTTTACTGCTCACTGGACGCTGGACCGAAGGCTGGCAAGAATACGAGTGGCGCTGGAAACTCGAGCACTTCAGTTCCCATCGGCGCGCTTTCAAACACCCCTTGTGGGACGGCGCTCCGTTGCCCGGCGGCACGCTTCTTCTCCATGCCGAACAGGGGCTGGGCGATGCGATTCAGTTTGCGCGCTACGTCCCGCTTGCCAAAGAGCGCTGCGCGCGCGTGATTGTAGAGTGTCACAAGCCGCTCGTGCCGCTCTTTGAAACTCTGCTCGGGGCCGATGCAATCATCGCAGCCGGAGACACGCTTCCCCCGTTCGACGCTCATGCTCCGTTCATGAGTCTTGCGCGAATCTTCGCAGCCGCACCCGACGCAACATCTATACAAACACCTTACCTGGCCGCACCGTCCCCGACACCGTCGCGGCTGACCTTGCCAGACAGCAAGCGCCCGCGCATCGGTTTGGTCTGGGCGGGATCACCGGACAATAAGATCGATCGCCACCGCTCCATCTCCGCCGAGCTGTTCGTGCCGTTGATCGCATCCGTCGATGCCGACTTCGTAAGTTTGCAGGTCGGCCCGTGCGCCGAAGACATCTCAGGTCTACCCGGCGATCGCCTAGTTTTCGCGTGCGACGGCCAAGTGCGCGATTTCTCCGAGACCGCCGCCGTCATCTCGCAACTCGATCTTGTATTGGGCGTCGATACAGCAGTGATGCATTTGGCGGGCGCGCTCGGGAAACCGGTCTGGATGCTTCTGCCGTTCATGCCCGATTACAGATGGCTTTTGGGCCGTGACGACACCCCCTGGTATTCCTCCATGCGGCTCTTCCGTCAGGCCAAGGCCGGTGACTGGATTCCTTTGATCGCCAATGTTTCAGACAAGCTGAAGCAGTGGTTGTTCCACTCGGCAAAAGATTCCCGCTAGGCAAACCCCGAAAGCAGGATTATGGACTGAGATGACGCGCCCAACGCGGTGCGTCCGCGGCGCCTCATTGACGCCGCCGAGGGGAGCAGCGCTCCTGAAAGTAGAACGTCGGCCATGGTCGGCATTCTTTCGAGCTTACCAGTGACCGGAACCGGGTCTCCTTTGCTTGGCAATGGGAGCCTCGCAGGGAAATCGATTCTTGAAGCCGGGCTTGTCAATGGAACCACCGCCCTGTTTGGCGACCTCGGCTCCACCACCAGCGCACTGCTCAGCCAAGTCAAAGCCAACGCCAATCAAAAATTGGTTGTTGCGGAAAACGAAATCGAAGAATCAACCCGGTTTAAAAAGACGGCAATAGACACACAGCGCGATCGCTGGATCACCGTAAAGTCGCAAATTAACAACGCGCAAATCGCCGTATCCAACAGCGAGGACGGCATAAAAAAAATCGCCCAGATTCTATTGCTCATGCGCGGAAGCGTAGCCGGCACAAACACCGCCGGAGAAAATCCGAAAATTCATCGCGACAAATTCAACGACCAGTTCAACAAGATCAACAACGATGCCGACGTGGGCGGTAAAAATTTCAATCTGATCGGCAACATCAATCGGAACGATTACACCCCCAACACCATCGAATACCGCAACAATGATAAATTCGGGTTCTCTACAATAACCGGAACATATGCAGGGTCGGACTACCGCATTGAAGCCAACGACGGAACGGTGTGGGTTCCCGATATCGGCACCGATTTAATTCAGTCTCTGAGCGGCCTCGGCGGGACTGTTCAACAGTACACAACCGAAGACGGCATCAAGATCAACAAGGGCACTTCGGTTCGCACCGGCATCGAGCTCGTAAGCTACAACGCAAAAACCAACGCGATTACAGTCAAGATTACCGTCGTCCCCACCGAAGATCCGCTTGTCGTCACCGGCACATTGAAAAAACACGGCAACGGCATCATGCCTGCTTGGTACTACGGCAACTTCGAAACCGAGGCCGGGCGCGCACAAGCTTTCAAGGACATCAGCGCGGCTGAAATCAATCTGGTCTCCGCCAGCGCGGAAATTCAAAAGTCGGCGACCATCACCGGCATTGATCAACGGCGCGCCGACAACGCCCTGACCGAACTCACCCAGCAAGCCGTTAAGCTGGCCGGCGACAAATTCGATCAACTAGAAGATGCGCGCAACAAAGCCGCGCAACAGTATCTCGCCATGGAAGAAAACCTGAAAAGCATCTCCCGCCAGCAGCGAGACTATCTGGCCGCCTTCGCGGGCTTCATCAAGAGCCCCTTTTCCCGTTCCATCCTCAGCCTCAAGGTCTGAGCGCCGCCCCTCGCCCAAAAATTAACCTTCTGGCAACGGTTTGGCGCCAAAAGCGTTAAATTGGATAATATGCCCTCGTCGTGCTATTCTCGGGCCTGATACTCACGACCATGAGTGTCCGTGGTGCCGGATGGGCGCCGCGTAAGGGACGAATCCCGCAAAGGAGCTGAATTCACCGATGGTCGGCATTCTTTCGTCTTTGCCCATCACAGGAACAGGGTCCGCATTGCAAGCCAATGCCGGGTCTGCTGGCGCGTCCATTCTGCAGGCCAGCCAGGCCAACGGGACCACAGCCCTTCTCGGCGACATCGGCTCGACCACCAAATCCCTCATCACCCAGGTCAAGGCCAACGCCAATCAGCGGCTTGTTGACCAACAGCAGGAGATCGAGGAGCAGACACGGCTGCGCCAGAGCACCATCGAACTACAGAACGACCGCTGGATTTCGGTCAAGGCTCAGGTCAATAACGCGCAGGTCGCCGTGGATAGCGGTCGGGAGAGCATTCAAGAAGTCGCGAACTCTCTTCTTTTGTTGCGCGGCAGCGTGGCCGGCACCGCCGAGGACTCCGAATTCTATCTGGGGCAGTTCAACGATTTTATTAATAAAATCAACAACGAAGCAGAGTCGGCGGGAAACCAGTTCAATCTCGTCGGCAACATCAACCCTATCGACTTCACGCCAAACCAGATCGAATACCGCAACAACACCGGCATAGGCAGCACCTCTCTGACAGGGACATATATCGGCACGCACTTCCGCATTACAGGGGACGACGGCACGGTTTGGGAAGGCGAGCCCGGTACAGATACCCTTCAGGCCTACTCCAGTTTGGGCGGGCCAGAGTTGAAGTACACGACCGAGGACGACGTTGAGATCAACCGAGCGACCTCTACCCGCAACGGCCTCAATTTGGTCAGCTACGATGCGGAGACCCGCGCGATCACCGTGGAAGTCACCGTGGTGCCGACCGAAGATCCGATCACCGTGACCGGGACCCTAGAGCGCACCGGGATCGGCATCATGCAGTCCTGGTTTTACAATGACATGGCCACGGAGGACGACCGCAAGGCGGCCTTCGACGACATCATCCGAGCGGAGGTGAATTTGACCTCGGCAGGTGCCGAAGTTGAGAAATCCGCAGCCATTGTGTCAATTGACCAACGGCGCGCAAACCAGGCGCTCGATGACTTAACGGCCCAATCCTCCCAGGTGCGAACCGACGAGTTTGATAAACTGGAAGAAGTCCGGATCAAGGCCGCCCAGCAGTTCCTGGCCATGCAGGCCAATCTCGACAACCTATCGCGCGAACAGGAAAACTACCTCAACGCCTTCTCTGGCTTCATTCGTGGCCCGTTCGCGCAGGCTATGCTCGACATCAACGCCTAGTACAGCGTCGCCAACTCGGCAAAGATTGCCCACCGGGCTACGGAATCTTTTGCCCCAAACGGCCGACCCTCCCCGGCTCTACCGACCTCCCCTACAAAAATTATATTATTTTACAAAGAGTTATACAGAGACTCCGCATCTGGCCCGCCGCTTGCACAGATAAGGACGGAATTATGCGCATACCGCCAAGACCACATGCGAAAGGCATGTTTGGCACCGCGCAACAGTAACGAAGCGGAGCAAATCGATGGACGGCATTCATAACGTCAGCGCTGAAGTCAAAAAGCACCCAGGCCAGGGTTCGGCCTCGGTCGTAGGCGGCGTTGAAAAAGGCGGCTCGGCCGCGAATGCATTTTCAGCGTTGATGGAAGCCGTCAGCTCCCGCATCAGCGGAACGTTCGGCACACCTTCCATGGAACCCAATATAATCCGCAGCGACGATGCCGCCCAGGCTCGCGCACGTGACGCACGACAAAGCGAGAGCGCGCGCAAGAAGGATGACGCGCGGGACGATGATAAGCCTGTGTCAAAGACCCGCGACAAGAGCGATGATGACTCGGACGACAGCGATACCAAAGCAACGGACAAAGCCGCTTCATCCGAAGACAAATCCGATGCGGACAAGGGCCAGGCCGATACTACCCAGGCCGACGCTCAGGTGAGCGAGGCGCTAGCAGCCGAATTTCCGGTCGTCACCGACGGCGAAAATGCCGTTATCGCCGCGAATACTCAGCAAGTCGTAGCCGCCGCTGGCGCAAACAAAGAAGCGGTCGCGGCCGTCGCTAAAGCCGAAGGGCCCGAGGTCAAAGCGGCTCAGGCCGCAACGACAACTGCCCCTGTGGCCAAAGCCAACAGCAACGGCGATCTACCGCAATTCCGGCAGTCCGCGAACACAGCCACTCAGGCGCAGCAAACCACTGACGATAGCGCGACCAAGACACAGACCGCTCAGGTCAAAGGCGAAGCCGCCGCGAAGTCACAAGACGCCGGACAAAAGGGCCCACTCGACCTGCGCTCAGCAGCGGCGCAAGATCAGTCACAGGCCTTGTCTCGCACGCTGGCCAGCGACAACAAAGTTCAGGTGCAGGTCACCACACAGGGTCAGCAGGCTGCAGCGGCCAAAACCGCCGAGCCCGGCGTTTATAATATTTACTCAGGCTTTAATCAGTCGGGCGCGACGTCCCTCGCCAATGGCCAGGTAGGCGTGTCCGACGGCACCAATGCCCTGGTGCAAAATTCCAGAACCCCTGCTGAGCAGGTTCAGGCGCAATCTGCACCGGCCTCTCCCGCCCCCGCGCCCCAGCCCCAATCACAAGCCTCTCAGCAGGGCTCCTCTTCCGCGCAAACAGCTTTGCGTGCCGACGGTGCGCCCACGCCCTTGTCGCAGTCCGGACAAACCAACGGCGGACAGATGCAGAATAACGCCGGTTTCAATATGAACGCCGGACAGGGCACGCAAGCAAACGCAGAGGCCGCGCGCGCTGCTCAGACAACAGCGACGGACCGCCCACATACGACCCCGCAACAGATCATTGATCAGATCAAGGTCAACATCACCCGCGCCTCGAAGGCCGGTCAGGATCGCGTGACGATCCAACTCCGGCCCGAGAAACTAGGGCGGATCGAAGTAAAGCTGGAGATGTCCGAAGAGCACAAGGTACGCGTGACTGTAACCGCCGATACCAAAGAAACGCTCCAACTTCTTCAAACCGACTCAAAGGGCCTGGAACGCGCGTTGAACGAAGCTGGTCTGCGCACAGATGCCAACAACCTGCACTTCAACCTGCGCGGCGACACCGACTCGCAAAAGGCCGGCGAAGGACGTGATGGCGGGTCCGGCGAGCACGCCGGCAAAGAAAAGAATGCGGCGAAAGAAGAAGAGTCTCTTCCCGTTTACGATTACGGCGAAGCTGCGCGGTCGCGCGGCGGCGTTGATACGTTCGTCTAAGGCAAGGACCGAAAACGATGAGTGATTTCGCGGCTGTTGCCGGAATAACAAACCAGGGCGCTCTGGATAAGAATGCCGCCGCCAAGACCAAACTGGCGGAGGATCTCGATTCATTCCTTCTCATGCTCACGCAGCAACTGAAGTCGCAAGATCCGCTCGACCCGATGGACTCGGCCGAGTTTACCAATCAGCTGGTGCAGTTCGCCCAGGTTGAGCAGCAGATCGGCGCCAACGAGAATCTGACCGACCTGATCGGTCTCACCCAGCAGAGCATCGTATCTAGTTCTGTGAACTACATTGGCCATACGGTGGAAGGCGCGAGCAGCCAGGTCCCGATGCAAGAGGGTCACCTCAAAGCAGGGTATGGCGTGTCGGAAGATGCCCACGCGGTCACAATAGTTGTCCGCGATGACGGCGGCGAGATCGTCTTCAGCCAACCAGGTGAAACACGCTCCGGCGTCCATGAATTTAATTGGGATGGCGTAGATGCCCAGGGCAACCAGCTGCCGGACGGAACCTATTCGATTTCGGCGACGGCCATTGCCGGCGACGACACACCGATCGACACCTACATCACGGCCTTTGGCCGCGTGACGGGCGTCACTGCAATCGACGGACAAACCGTACTGCTTCTCGGCAAAGTCGGCCTTCCAGTTGATGACGTTTTGTCGGTCAGTGACGGCACTTGATACACGGATATTTGAGAGCGTTTTAGGAAGAAATTAACCCTCCCGCACCAAGGTCGCAGTTGAAAAAAACTCATTAGCGACGAGTGAAGCGGGTAAGACTAAGGAGACGGAAAATGTCGCTGTTCGGTGCATTATTTTCAGGCGTATCGGGGTTGCAATCGCAGTCCAGCGCCATGGGCGCCATCGCTGACAACGTAACCAACATCAATACGATCGGTTACAAGGGCACGACCGTCAACTTTAAGACGCTCGTCACCGCCCAGGCGTCACTGACCCAATACTCACCGGGCGGCGTGCAATCCACCCCGCGCCAGGGCATTGATATTCAGGGTTTGCTGCAAGCCACCACATCGGCAACCGACATCGGCATTTCCGGCGGCGGCTTCTTTGTCACCAACCAGGTCGCGCAAGCCGGGGCCGGCGATTTGTTCACCTACACCCGCGCCGGGTCGTTCAAGGTTGACCAGGAAGGCTTCCTGCAAAACGTCGGCGGCGGCTATATGCAAGGCTGGCCCCTGTCCTTCTTTGACGGGACCGCCAGCGCCAAGACGGTGCAGGTCGGCCAAAATACGTTCATGAAGGCTTATATTCAGGGCAACGGCGATAAGGTCGTTATCAACGACAACATCATCGACAGTACAAACCTTCAGCCCATAAACCTGCAAACCATCGGCGGCACGGCGTCTCCCACCACCACTCTGTCGGTTGGCGCCAATTTGCCATCCGGCGCCCTGGTCAATGGTCAGGAACGTATCAACGCCCTGATTTTCGACAGCTTGGGTAATCCGCACAACATCAGCTACAACTTCATCAAGACCGGTGCCAACACATGGCGCACGACTGTTGAACAACCCGCGCAATCGGCCGTCGTGTCTCAGTTGACCCAGCAGAATGAAGTGCATTCTGCTTCTGGGCGCCTCGACATCGACGACGAAGCGACCGGCACGATTGTCGGCACCATTTCCGTGAACGCCAACGGCGAGCAAATTAATATTTTCCTCGACCCGACAGCTGCCGACGATGCCACCTTTGTCGATAGCGGCGGCGGTGTCCCCGACCCCGACATGACCGTCAACACCACCGGCCGCACCATCAGCCAGATTCTGGATGAGATCGCGAGCCGCATAAACACCGCCTTAACCGATGCCGCCGTATTTGGCGCTGCGCCGACACCTCCAGGCAACTGGGCGCGCCGCGTCTCCGGTGAAAACGGGATCACCTTCGATCAGGCGAGCGATGCCAACGCCATGACCTTTTCGGCGAACATACTAGACGCCAACAGCAAGCAGCTCGCGGCGCAAAGCGATACGGCGGGCTACACCGTACCCGCGCTAGATGCGACATACGGCTGGTACGACCTTGGCGGCGGCGCATTGCGGCAGTCATCCATTGAATTTTCCGGCAACGGTACGCCTTCGGAATTTTTCGGCCGCGACGCCAGCACGGCTCCTTCGCCACAACACAAAGTGGAACTTATCTGGGCCAACGGCGCTGAAGACATGCAACAGGGCAACACCAATAGCCCCGCAATTGAAGTATTCCTCGGCAACTACAATACACCCGACGGCCTGACTCAGTTGTCCGGCGACTTCCAGCTTAACTATCTGCAACAGAACGGCGCCAAGTTCGGTAACTTCGCCGGGGTCTCCATCGGCAATGATGGCATTGTCACCGCCTTGTTTGACAACGGCGTGACCCGCCCTGTGTTCATGATCCCGCTGGCCAGCTTTACCAATCCCAACGGCCTGCAGGCGCTGTCGGGCAACGTGTGGATTGCGACCGACTTCTCGGGCAATCCGACATTGCGCGAGGCTGGCACTGCAGGGGCCGGTTCAATCAACGCGGCCGCCCTGGAAGCTTCTACTGTGGATCTCGGCACCGAGTTCACGCGCATGATCACGACCCAACGCGCTTACTCATCGGCAGCCAAGATCATCACGACAGCCGACGACATGTTAAGCGAGCTGCTCAACATCAAACGATAAGACTTAGTGGATAAATAGATATAAACCCCGGCAGCAAATACGCCGGATCGCACCGCTTCTAACGGCACGTATTAGGCACATCAAGAAGGCCCGACGAATGTCTAAAACAGTGATGATTGTCGAAGACAATGATCTAAACATGATCGTCTTCGACACGTTTCTGCAAGCGCAAGGCCATCAGACAGTGCAGGTTCGTGACGGCAGCGAAGTCTTGGGCGAAGTGTGCCGGACGAACCCGGATCTAATATTACTAGATATTCGCTTGCCCGGGCTGTCGGGATTTGAAGTTGTTTCGCTCCTTAAATCCCACCTAGTTCTGAACAGCATCCCTGTTATTGCGCTGACAGCCTACGCTATGCCGGGAGAAAAGAAGAAAATTCTAGAGTCCGGCTTCGATGGCTATCTTTCCAAGCCGGTGGCTCTGCACGAGTTAGTAGAAGCCGTAGATTACCACTTATCGGCTCTCAACAGCTTTCCCATGTCGGCAGCCAATCTGAAGGCAACGCGTCTACTCGCCGCTTAGTTTCGTGGTACAGTGCCACCTTGGAGGCATTGAAGAGTAGGGCAAGCCCTTGCTGATACGCCAGAAAAAGAAGTCAGACGTCGCGCCCTCCGAAATCACACCCGAGCAGGTGTATCTGGACAGGCGCCGCTTCATCGGAGGGCTGGGACTTGCGGCCGGCTCAACCATTCTTGGAACATACCCTCTAGCGAACGCTCGCGCCGATGCCTTGCCGCTGGACGGCGATATTCCCGGCATCACTCCCGGTTACAGCACCCTTGGCAAGAACGACGAGCTCACACACCCCACCGCGGTGACCACCTACAATAATTTTTACGAGTTCGGGACCGACAAGGGCGATCCGGCAGATCATGCCGGCAGCTTCAATCCCCGCCCATGGCAAGTCACTATTGACGGTCTGTGCGCTAAACCCGGCACCCTCGACCTTGATGACTTTTTGAAACCGTATGCGTTCGAGCAACGTGTTTATCGGCTGCGCTGCGTCGAGGCTTGGTCGATGGTCATTCCTTGGGTTGGATTTTCATTGCAAGATGTCATCAAACGCTTTGAACCCCTCGGCAGCGCTAAATACATCCGCTTCGAGACGGTTGTGCGGCCGAAGGAAATGCCCGGTCAGCGCCGCAACCGCGGCTTCACCGACCGCTTCGGCGTTCCCCAGCACATTCTGCCCTGGCCCTACGAGGAAGGCCTTCGCCTCGACGAAGCCGCCAATCCCCTCGCCATCTTAGCTGTGGGTCTATACGGAACGGTTCTGCCCAATCAAAACGGCGCGCCGTTGCGCTTGGTGGTCCCTTGGAAATATGGATTTAAGTCGATCAAATCCATCGTTCGGATGACTTTTACGGAAGACGAGCCCGACACCACCTGGCAGACCATGAACGCCCGCGAGTACGGATTTTATGCCAACGTCAATCCGACTGTTTCTCACCCGCGTTGGTCGCAAGCAACCGAGCGCCGCATAGGCGACCTTCTCCGCCGCGATACTTTAATGTTCAACGGTTACCAAGACGAGGTCGGCTCGCTTTATGCGAATATGGATCTCGCCAAGCACTACTAACCTGGCTTCAGTTCTAAATACACGTTCGGGTTAGTTAGCCGCCGATTGATTGGCGCAATTCGCGCTTCAATATCTTTCCGCTCGCATTTTTCGGCAACGCATCGATAAAAGACACCGCTTTCGGCACCTTGAACGGGGCCAGGTGTTCGCGCGCATGCGCGATCAATTCGGCTTCGGTGGCACTCGCTCCTTCCCTCAGCACGACAACCGCCGTTATGGCCTCAATCCATTTGGCGTCGGGCGTGCCGATCACCGCAACTTCTGAAACCGCCGCATGGGTAAACAAGGCATCTTCCACTTCACGGCTGGCCACCAGCACCCCCCCTGTGTTGATCACGTCCTTCATCCGATCAACGACATAGATGTAGCCTTCCTCATCCATACGGCCCACGTCACCAGAGTGAAACCAGCCGCCTTCAAACGCCTCGGCGGTCTCGGCTGGTTTTTCCCAGTAGCCGGACAGGAGGTGCGGTGAACGGTGCACGATCTCGCCGCGCTCGCCGACAGGCACATCGTTCATATCCGGATCAACAATCCGTGTCTGCACGTTGAGGACGGGGCGGCCCGCAGAGTCCGGGCGCGCCGCGTGTTCCTCGGGCCGCAGCACCGTTGCCACTGGCGCAATTTCAGTCTGACCATAGACGTTATACAGGCCAGCCTGCGGCAATCGTGTGCGCAGCTCCTCAAGAACCGGGCCCGGCATGATCGAGGCCCCGTAATATATTTTTGTCAGTGTGCTGAGGTTGCGCTTGGAGAAGTCGGAATGCCGCAACAAGCTGATCCACACCGTCGGCGGCGCGAAAAACGAGGTGATGCCCTCTTCTTCTATTATGCGCAAAACGACGTCGGCCGCCGGCGCCTCGATCAGGCGCGAATATGCACCCACAAGAAGTTGGGGCATGGTGAACGCATGTAGCTGCGCCGTATGATAAAGCGGGAGTGCGGCGAGGCTCCTATCCTCTGGCGCATAATCTAAATCGCAAATGCACGACTGATACTGCGCCATCATGGCACCGTTGCTCATCATCGCCCCTTTGGGGTGCGAGGTGGTTCCCGAGGTGTACATGATTTGCGCGATATCTCCCTCGCCCAACGGCAGGTCGTTGGGCGGGGAGTGCGCCGAGGACAGCGCCGCATCAAGCACACTATTCTTGCCACCGGAAATCGGCGCAAAAACAGAAGCCTTGAGATCACCGCGCACGGGCTGCACAAATTCATCCAAAGCCGGATCAACGATAAGCGCTTTCGCGCCGCATTGATTCACGATGTATGTAAGTTCGGGGCCTTTAAGAGCGTAATTGATCGGCACATGAACCAGCCCCGCGCGCACACAGCCGAGCCACGCCAGCAGATATGCGTCAGAATTGCGTCCATATACGGCGGCCCGGTCTCCGACATTCAGCCCAAGACCTTCCAGCAGCCACGCCGCGACCCGGTCCGCCGCCGTATCAAGATCACGGTAGGACCAGAGGCGATCCTGAAACGCAAGCGCCGGGCGGTCGCGCCACTTTCTTGCCGCGCGTCTCAACGCAAGGCCGATAGAATTCGAGCGCGCCGTGTTGATCATATCCATTGGCGTATCCCCCCTGATGTCGCGCGCACACCCACACGCGCCCCGCTCACATTGCGAAACGTTTATACGAACTGTGTTCGAATCAGATTAAAAACATGCTCTTGTCGCAGCAATATCCGCGCGGCCTTACGGCAAAGCGACACGCCAGTACAAGGCCTGCGCGCCTGCCATCGGCGAAGGCCGCGCGCTCGGGACTTTTCCGTTCAGATCATAGATATCATGACCGAGAATCGTGCCGGGCTCGTCGCCGGTGTAGGTGTACATCGCATACCCCAGATACACCCATTGCCGCCGCCCGTCGGGCCGCGCGACTATGTCCCAGTATCCGGTGGCCTGATCGGTCTCGGCTGCCAAAAACGGCGTCCATGTTTTTTCGCAATCCGCATCGCATCCGGAAATCCCAATCGCACGCCCTGTTTTAATATCCCCGCGTGCAATGGAAATATCGGCGTGAGACGCACCGCCGCCGGTAAACTTGTTCGCGTCTTTCGCGTATAGCGGATAGCCGTCTACGGTCGCCAGCACAGCGCCGTGGCGCGCGCTTTGGTTGATCACAACATTGCCGGGCATGAAATACCGACTCAGCATGGCCGCTTGCCAGTTCGGGTTCTCAAGAGTGCCGTGGGCAACACCGGGCTCGCTGTCGCCGCTAAAGGTGTACAAAGGCTTGCCCCTGAACGCCCACTGATTGATCCCGTCGTCGCGCCGCACGACCGTGAATTCGCCGACCGCGTTGGCGATCTCCGGCGCAAGATGCGGATGCCACGTATCTGTACAGGCGCCCACGCAAGCGGGCGCACCATTTACCGGATCGTCATTAAACGTGTAGAGTGTCATGTCTTCGGCATTGACCAGCATTTGACCGCCGGCGCTAAACACATCGCGCACATGCGTTCCGATTGGAAACTTAAGGCCTTGGCCAAGAGTGAGTTCCGCCTTGCGCCACAGCTCGGCAACTCCGACGCCATTGCCGTCACCGACTTTTTCATCTTTCACGAAAGTGTACACGGGCTTGCCGTGCAGCGCCCACTGTGCCGTTCCGTCATCGCGCGTGACTACCGACCAGGCTCCGATCGACGTTGCGCCTGCAGGCGCTACAAGCGGCGGCCATGCCGCGGCGCATTCGGCATTGCAAACCGACTTTCCGGCAGGGTCCTTGTCGAAGGTGTAAAGGGTCATCCCCTCTGCATTGCCGAAATACGGGCCACTGGCACCGGTTCCGTCATAGCCCGCCGGTGTCGCTGGCTGGATTGTTACGCCAAGCGGTGTGGCCGGCGCCGTGAACGCCGCTGGAGCTGCGACAAGAGGCGCAGTGCCTATTGCGCTCGTTAAAGCCGCAACTGTCGCCACGCGAAAAAATTTAGCTACGTGATTCATTTGGTACCCTCCCTGGATGCCGAAGGCCGCAGCCACCAGCGCGGTAAGTCTAACGCCGAGGGCCTGTCTGTGGAAGCCGCCGAAGACGTATTTTGGTAACGCCGCATCCGCGCTCAAGACCTAGGGAAAGGGCGAATCACAGCAGGCATTACAGTTTGGTCACCTCAGGGCCACAAAATCGCCAAGTCGCGGGCCTATCAACGCTCCCTTCAGTGGCTCATCCACATATTGCGGATGAGCCGAACGATTTACAAACGTGGCCGCTACGGCCTCAGGAGGTAGCTATGAAAACCCTGACAACGCTCACATTGGCAACCGCCGCCATGACTGGCTTTACACTAACAGCCGTCGCCGGGGGCCCGCCGCCTGAAAGCCCGAGCATGGCATCCGAGGTGACCACAACCACCGTCATGCCTTCGATGCCGAGTAATGCGCTGGTGCAATTGACCGGTAATGTCAGCGACAAGGACCGCGACACCGTCTGGATTCAGTATGGCAACGACATCGTAAAAGCGAACGCGCCGGATCACTCCCAGTGGTACGAGATCTACGAACGCGATGCCGTCGATGCCATGCAAATCGGCGAACCCGTCACCGTCTATGGACGCCTCAAAAGCGACCCCGGTCAAACGCCTGAACTCGAAGCACACGCGTTCTACGTTCCGGCTGTCAACACCACGTTCTTTACAGAGTCGAAGGATCGCCTTGCGCGATCAGGTCGGTTAGCCGATCAGTACGGTGTACTTGAGCAACAACTGGCGTCTGTGCCCCGCTAAAAACGGCGCACACGGAAAACGCTTCAGTTCGCGCGGATGGATTGATTTCTGTCCGCGCGAACGCGCGTCAGCGATTGCCTGGAAAGCTCTAGCCTCAAGAGCCGGATGTGAAATCCAGACCCACATCCAAGCATGGCGCTGAATGTGTAATCCAGCCCACAGAGATAAGATCAACGCCTGCTTCCGCGACCGCCCTGGCCTTCGCGGCGGTGATCGAACCGGACGCTTCGGTTACCGCGCGGCCCGCCGTGCGCGCAACCGCTTCTTTAAGCTGCGCGGGATCCATGTTGTCGAGCAGAACAATATGCGCGCCCGCGGCAAGGGCTTCATCCAGTTGCGCCAGCGTATCGACTTCCACTTCTATCTTGACCATGTGTCCCGCATTGGCCTTCGCGGCATTCACCGCAGGGCCGACACCACCCGCAATCGCGATGTGATTATCCTTGATCAAAATTGCGTCGTACAAACCGAAGCGGTGATTTACGCCGCCGCCGCAGCGCACCGCGTATTTTTCCAGCGCCCGCAGCCCGGGCGTGGTCTTGCGGGTACAGCACACTTTCGCATTTGTGCCTTTGATGATCAGCGCGAGTTCCGCCGTCGCTGTGGCGATCCCCGACAAGTGCCCGACAAAATTCAGTGCGACACGTTCAGCCGCTAGAATAGACCGCGCAGACCCGGAGATTTCGAGCACGACATCTCCCGGCTCAACACGCACTCCGTCCATGACCCGGTGGGTGACCGCCAGGGTATCGTCCACCAGATTGAAGGTACGCATTGCCACATGCACCCCGGCGATAACGCCGGCGGTGCGGGCGGCGATCACGGCACTGGATTGCGCCCCTGCAGGAACAACGGAGGCTGACGTTATGTCTCCGGAATCGCCCAGGTCCTCGGCCAGCGCCCGGCGGACAGCTTCATCGATCAACGGCAGAGGCGGTGGTACCGGCCCCGTCATGGCTGAACTTTCATCATCGTTGATTCTGAGAATTGCAGAACGCTAAGCGGCGCCCGGCGCCCAGCCGGTCAACATCCGCTCGACCGACACCCGCGCGCGCGCAGCTATGGACTCGTCGATCAATACTTCGTGCTGGCCTGTTTCAAGCGTCGCGAGAATATTGGAAAGCTCAATTTTCTTCATGAACGGGCACAGGTTGCACGGGCGAACAAAATCGATTTCTGGATATTCTGCGGCAACGTTGTCGCTCATGGAGCACTCTGTCACCAGCACCACCTTGGCCGGTTTATGCTTGGCGACGTAGCCAGCCATGCCTGCGGTCGAGCCGGCGTAGTCGGCTTCGGCGATCACTTCAGGCGAACATTCAGGATGGGCCAGAACAACAACACCCGGATTATCGGCGCGCATGCCGCGAATATCTTCGGGGGTAAACATCTCGTGCACCACGCAACGGCCTGCCCAGGTGATGACTTCCGGTGTCACCAACTTGGCCGTATTGAGTGCAAGGTACTCGTCGGGCAGCATAATCACTCGCGGCGTGCCAAGACCTTCGACGATCTCAACCGCGTTGCCGGACGTACAGCAGATGTCCGACTCTGCCTTCACATCGGCCGACGTGTTCACATAAGTGACAACCGGCACGCCGGGATACTGCGCTTTTAATTTGCGCACATCTTCGCCGGTGATCGACTCGGCCAACGTGCAGCCTGCGCCCATATCGGGAATCAAAACCTTTTTGCCGGGATTCAGCAGCTTCGCCGTCTCGGCCATAAAATGCACGCCGGCCATGACGATCACATCCGCATCTGTGTCCGCCGCATGACGCGCAAGAGCCAGAGAGTCGCCCGTGATATCGGCCACGCAGTGGAAAATTTCCGGTGTCATATAATTGTGACCCAGAATGACCGCGTTCTTTTCCGCCTTAAGTTGATTAATGCGGTGAATCAGCGGCGCGAATACGGGCCATTCCACTTCGGGAATAACTTTGCTCACTTTTGCATACAGATGCGCCGTATCGCGCTCCACCTCGGAGGTGAAACGAAGATCGCGCTCTGCGGTGACTGGAGCGGTGTTGACCACATTCATGGCGGTCGCCTTTCTAAAACGTTCCCGACTGTGACGGCGCGGTTAAACTTATACTTAATTTGAGCATATAGGAGACCCAAAAAAAGCACGTGACCCCGCGCCGAAAGAAAACGTTAGGGGGCAGCGGCCTCAAAGTCAAGATAACCAAGGGTTTGGGGGCCTAAAGCCTTGCAGAACAAGGAATAAATACCGCTAAGAGCCCGCTTTTTTATTCACTTTTAACGGGACTCTCATTCCAGGGGCACGTCTTTCGTGTACAACTTCGCGCCGGAATCGGAATAATTCGGCTGGCCGGCCTCCCGTTTGGCTCGAGACCCGGCCCGTGGGCTCAACGAGCCCTTCATGGGCGACGAGACGACGGAAGTTTTGCTTGTGCAGCCGCCCCCCCGAGAGGGCCTCCACCGCCCGCTGCAACTGAAACAATGTGAACGTCGGCGGCATAAGCTCGAATATAATCGGCCGGTACTTAATTTTGCCGCGCAATCGCCCCATGGCCGTGGCCAGAATCCTCCGGTGATCCTTCGTTAGCGGCGCACCTGCACGGGCCGGAGCATCTGCCGCCACCGCCTTTGCTGCCGCCTTCGACCCCGAACCTTCCGCACCGGCCTCTGCGATCAGGCCCACTCCAAAGAGAAGCTCGTA
>JAUIGX010000241.1 GCA_030432435.1 Alphaproteobacteria bacterium | reverse complement strand
AAGCAGACTCTAGATCGCTCACTGCCAACACACCCTGTTGAAAAATCCAGACATCTTCTATCATTCTTTGAGTGCGCATGTCTCTTAGGCGGTATTTTTGTCCAGATCATCTCGCTCTATTCACACAGGTAGAGAGTATATATCGACAACAAGAATATTGATGAGATCATCTGCTACAACTTCCAGCGGCAGCCCATCGACAGCGACAACGACAGAGTCGTGCTTTTCAAGACGTTGCCCGGACACCCTCAACCCCGGCTCCAGCAAAAATATCATCGAGAGTGCTTGATCGTCGGCTTCTAATACTGTTCGGCCTGATAAATGCCCACGGCGTACAGTATGCCTTGCCCTGCCTCGCCGCGTCATCACGTTAAGATCCATGACCGTCCTCCCTTCCACCTTGCCGACAAGATTACGCTCACCGACAAAAGAAAACGGGGCCGACTTCGTTGTCAAACGGACTGAACCTTCGTTGTCAGAAAGAGTTAACGCATCTCCACTCAGAACGGTCAGCGTCCGGTCAAGGCCGGGAAGTGAAGAAAAGGGCCCGTCACTACTCACCCGCGCCATACTCACCCTCCACTCGAGGTCATCGAACGATGCGTCGACTGGAGAAATAAGAATTTCGAAAGTTTCACCGCCGCCATTTTTCCAAGGCATAGCGCGATACTCATGGGATCGTAATATAACAGGCATCTACGTCACCGCGTATGATCAAGGAGTTTGGTTATACGGTCACGATACTGTTGATTGATTTTCTCGCGAGCGATGTGGCGCCCCTTTTCAACGGTAACCTTGCCCCCGGCTATAACAGTGTCGATAAGGGCGCGCCCGCCCCCGAACACCCAAGTATCAAGAACCGCGTCGTCGTCCTTTCCCGCAAGATCAGGATGAGTGTCGTCCAGCACCAGAATATCGGCGCGAAATCCTTCCGCGATCGCTCCAACTCGGCGCCCTAGAGCCTGTGCGCCCCCAACAAGTGCCTTCTCAAAAAGTCTCGTGCCCGTCGATGCCTGATCTAGGTCGGCAAGAGCGTTGCGCACACGCCCCGACAATCTCTGCGAATACTCAAGCAGCCGGAGTTCGCCTGCCGCATCAATCTGCACATTGGAATCGCTTCCGACGCCAAAGCACCCACCTGCGCTCAAGAAGTCGCGCGCTGGGAAGATACCGTCTCCGAGGTTCGCCTCGGTAATAGGACATAACCCTGCCACAGCCTTCGAACCCGCTAGTGCCTTTGTCTCCTCCTCGGTGATATGTGTCGCATGTACCAAGCACCACCGTTGATCGACATTTGCGTTCTGAAAAAGCCATTCGACCGGCCGCAGACCCGACCATGCTTTGCAGTCCTCAACTTCTTTGACTTGCTCTGCAATATGAATATGAAGTGGGGTATCTGGCGATAGATCTGTCAGCACGGCTAATTGAGCCGGGGTCACCGCGCGCAAAGAGTGAGGTGCTACGCCAGTGATGACGCCTGGCACCTTCCGGGTTCGCTCGTGAATTTTTGCGTAGGTCTCAAGATCATTGATAAACCGCCGCTGCTGAGTCGAAGGTGCAACACCACCAAAATTGCTCGCGGCATAGAAAACCGGCAGAAGCGTTAGGGCAATTCCTGTGGTTTCAGCAGCCTGAATATGTCGGCAGGCAAGTTCCGCGGGATCATCATACAGCCCCCCTTCCGGGGTCCGGTGAACGTAATGAAATTCACCAACGCTCGTGAAACCCGCCTCCAGCATATCGGCGTAGGCATAAGCCGCAATTGCCGCAATGTCATCGGGGTCCATGTAGCCGACGAAGCGATACATCACATCGCGCCAGCTCCAGAAGTCATCCGCATTGTTGGGCCCTCGGCGCTCGGTCAGCCCCGCCATCGCACGTTGAAAAGCGTGGCTATGAAGGTTTGGCAGTCCCGGAATAGCCAGCGCACCATAGCTATCACCGGGGTCGCGAGAACACCCGACGGTCAGGCTGCGAATAAGGCCTCCATCCACCTCCATCCCAACATTCTTCACCCAACCTTGTGGCAACAAGGCCCGGCCAAAGAAAAATCTTTGTTTCATCCACGCACCGCATTCATTTCGTTCGAATATGACCTGCCCTATTATGTCTAGTCATATTAGCTTTTGTCCAGCGGTATTCGGATGTTGGAGCATGAGTATAGAGAAGTCGGCCGCACAGCCAGGATTAGACGCTGTCGCTGACGGCCTCTGCTACTGAAAGACCATACGTGCAGTCATCTCATTTGTGGACTCGATAAGATGCAGATGCGACGCGCATCGTTCCTGAAAAGCAACCCTGCCTAAAGTCACACGGTCGTCGGGAACGGCGGATCACGAGTACAAAATCATCACCGAGCGTTCTGCGCATCGGCAGCCACGCGCACCGATTCATCTTGGGCTGTAGCATTCTCATCGGTCGGATGAACAATGTACGTCTGAACGAACTGTGCCTCGAGCGCCGACGAAAGTGCTGTATATTCCCCGGTCTTGGGATCGGGGTACGCATCGGCATTCTTGCGCAATATTTTATAAAGCGAGGACAGGGTCGTTCGACCATTGCTCTGATGGTGCGTTGATTCCGACTTCATGGTCTCCCAGTACCAAGCCTCCAAATCAACATATCCACCGAAGTAGCCAATCGCGACGTCCGGCCGCAGATTTAATTGCATCCTCATGTCGCGGAATCTCGTCACTGTTGGCGGCAGCGTGTCTGTTGCCCATGGAATGACGACATCGGGTTCTGGTTCGGTAATGAGCGTCCCATTGACAATCTTGCCTTTAAACGTCCGGACCACCTTTTCTCCCCATTTGGCGTCAATGCGCATCGTGCCGCCGGGGACAATTTGGGCACCGGTCGCGTCGGTCAACAAATTATCGAGGCCGCGATACATGGTCACTGTGACGTCCTCGTCGTTCTCAAGACTGCTGACACCAGTGAGCTCAAGAAGCAGACGGCTGTATCGGGTGTTCCTGAGGGACTTGTTGGCATAGTCCTGCGTCGTTCCCTCGGGCGGCCGATAATTCTCATTGCAGCCGACGGAGCGCCAAAGCTGGTTATCAATACCGGGTTCGCCGCTCGGGCTCACGAAGTCGTTCGGGCCAACCTTGCCGTCGAGATTCATTCCGAATGCAATGTCTCCTGTGATTTCCGAATACGGAAACTTGTCCGGGCTCGTATCCGGGAACCAGATTCCGATCTCGAAAGCAAGGTGGGTGTCTTGCGCCGTGCGTATCGTTCCATCTTCCGGATAGAGTGCTTTGAATTGCTCGCGCGGCCCCCACTGATAAATACCATTCTCGCACTCGTACTTTGCGTCAGGGGTGACATAGGCCTTCCAATGAAGGTCCGTGATAACGTAGCCAATCGTCCCATCCTTCAGCAGGGCATCATCGGCGCGAGCCGCCGATGCGCCGGCAGCCACGAGAATGCCCGCGATAAGCGCTGCGGAAGTCCATGTCGAGGGAGTTGCCATTGGTCTCTCCTTTTAATCACTTTCCGCTTCGAACTAACCGAACCGGGAGCGCATTTGTATGATCGTCGTACCCCGTTGTGCCGACGACGAAGCTGACAGCCCAAGCCCCCCCATAGGAGCCGACTTCGGTGCCCGACCAATACGCGAGTTTATTCAACGCAATGCCGGGAAATACTTCTTCATTTATTGCGGGCTTCGTACACGTCGGAGCTATTAGCGTCTCCAATTCTTGAACCGTCGGAACCCTCCAGTCGTCTTTGGCTTGCTGAAGGGCCTCGCGCCAGGTCAGCGCCTCGATTGCGCCTACGCAGCCGGCTCCCTCCTGCCACTCCTGACCCACGCTGCACCGTTCCCACGTCAGATCAGAGTTCTTGTCGTAGACCTGGCCGCCGGTGATCACATACCGATCGGTGGGTTCCTGGCTAGTCTCACACGCTGCCCACGCGGGGACGCCGACAAACGCCAGCGCCAACGCTACTGCCGCGGTCTTCGAATTCATGCCTGCTCTTCGACTTTGATCGTGCAAACGGTTCATTTATCGCTCATTCGTCCATCTCGGGGTCTTTGTCATTAGAGTCGCCGTCAGCCGTTAATTCGTGCGGCCGTAGAAATCGTCTCGCAACCAGAACGCCGTGTAGCCGTGACGCTGGCCTTTCCACTCGCCCAGGCCATCGGCTTCAAAGTCTCCGGGCCCGCGATCTCCCACTTTCGGAGCCGGATCGCCGTCAAACGTGTATAGCGGGCGGTCACGGTATGCCCAGACACGCACGGCCCCTTTGTCGCCCTCTTGTGCGATACGTCCCGTCAAAGGATCGATTTCCATTACGCTCCAGGCGCGGCTTGTACTCCTGGCTTCGGCAGAGGCTAGGACCAACGGGAATCGCGCCCGACAGCGCTCGGCATCGCCGCCGCCACACAACCCCATCCGAAAGACCTGCGTCGTATCAGGATGATCGCAAGAAAGCTGGTCGTCCGCGTCGTCCTGGCAGAAATAGAGATAGATGGTGCGCCCACGCGCATCGGCCAACGTTTCGCCCGCGATGGTAACCTCGCGCGTCAATTCACTCGGA
>JAUIGX010000240.1 GCA_030432435.1 Alphaproteobacteria bacterium | reverse complement strand
GAGGACGATGTTCCTAAGGCTTTGGCGGCGTGCGACCGTACGGCTGGCGGTCCGACGGCTCCATCTCACGGCCTTTACCTGACTCACGTGCGCTATCCAGACGCGTAAGTCGGTTGCCCGTATCTAAATCCGGGCAATGAGCAGCGTCGTTGTCAAGCTGAGGACAAAGTCCAAGACCACCAAGCCCATTGCCGTTCCGGTTGTGATCTTTAGCCCGACGCCGGCGATAAAAGTGCCGTAGACAATCAAAGCCAGAAGGCCAAGGAGGTTCAGAAATGCCACACCCTCGATGGCAATAATGCCGAAATCGGACAGCAGGAGAATAAGATACAGCGGCCCCTCAATGGGCAGGCGTATCCAGTTGTACGGCACGATGTGCGAGAAGTATCTGGGAGCTTTGCCTAGAAATTCTGAAGCGTACAGCATTACGAAGGGAAAGAGTGCCCACGAAAGAATGTAAGACAGCGTCTCGACAATCATGTAAGGCGCGAAAGATAAATCTGTCCTTTCCGGGCCAAAGGCAGCCACCGCGTGGAAGAAGTGAAAGGGCGCCATAATAAAAGCTGGCGTGAACGACGCCCAGAAACCTCGCAGCGAAGTTTCGAAGAACTCCCACCCGCGCATATCAAACTTCAAGACAAGCCATGTGCCGTACAGCCCATTGGCGAGTTGGGGCACTGAGATCATGAGGACACTTGTCTCTTGTTCACGATGTTCAGGCTCGCGCTGCGGCGGCGAAATATCCGTCTAGAACCTTTAGATATATCTTTGTGAGGTTTTCTAAATCCGCGACCGCACAGTGTTCGTCAGCCTTATGCATGGACAGCCCGACCATGCCGAACTCGCAAACGGGGCAAGCGTCTTTGATAAACCGCGCGTCGGACGTTCCGCCGGTTGTCGACAGTTCCGGCGTGACGTTCAGGACATCCTTTATGGCGCCCGACACAAGATCGCTGAGCGGTCCAGGGGGCGTCAGAAATGCATCGCCCGAAATGCGGATGTTGAGGTCAAAGTCTGCGCCCTCCGCAGATTCGTTCAGTACGGTCTTGAGCCATTCGGTGAGGCTGGCCCCGGTATGCTGATCGTTAAAACGAATATTAAAGGCTGCTTGGGCGGTGCCGGGGATCACATTGGAGGCCGTATTGCCGACATCAACAGTGGTAATGGCAAGTGTTGATCCTGGAAAATGCTCAGAACCTTGATCAAGTGGTGTCGCGGTGATCGCCCGAAGCATCGTGAGTAATCGCGGAATAGGGTTATCTGCGAGGTGCGGATAGGCGACATGGCCCTGGGTGCCGAAGACCGTAAGTTTGGCGGTCAGGCTGCCGCGCCTGCCGATTTTTATCATCTCACCAAGCTTCGTGGGATTGGTAGGTTCGCCGACAATGCAGGCATCCAGGCGTTCATTGCGGTCCGCAAGCCATCCCAGCACTTTCTTTGTGCCGTTCACGGCGTCACCCTCTTCGTCCCCGGTGATCAGCAAGCTGATTGAGCCGGGCGGCTTGTCTCCTTGCGCAAGCTTGCGGGCGACGGCGGCGACGAAGGCGGCGATAGCGCCTTTCATGTCGGCGGCTCCGCGGCCGAAGAGTCGACCATCCATCACTTCGGCCGAAAAGGGGTCGGTGGTCCAGCCGTCACCAACCGGAACAACATCGGTGTGACCCGCAAAACAAAAGTTTGGCGCTTGATCCCCAAGTCTAGCGTAGAGATTGTCCACTGGCGCCGAGTCGTCCCCATCAAACACCATGCGATGACAGGTGAAGCCAAGTGTTTCCAGAGCTCCCTGCAATACATCCAGGGCGCCCTCGTTCTTTGGCGTAATGCTCGGGCAGCGAATCAGAGCGCGGGCTAATTCAAGCCCGTTCACCAAATCAGCGATGGTGGAGGACGCGCTCAATCCCGCAACAATTCATTGATGGAGACTTTGGACCGCGTCTTGGCATCCACGCGTTTGACGATCACGGCGCAGTAAAGGCTTGGCCCCGGCGATCCATCAGGTAGAGGCTTGCCGGGCAAGCTGCCTGGTACAACCACGCTTAGAGCCGGAACGCGGCCCACAAAAACTTCTCCGGTGGCCCGGTCGATGACTTTTGTGGAGGCTCCGATAAATACGCCCATGGATAGGACGGCGCCTTCCTCGATGATCACGCCCTCAGCAACTTCGGATCTCGCGCCAATAAAGCAATTGTCTTCAATAATCACAGGCCCGGCCTGCAAGGGCTCCAAGACGCCACCGATTCCTGCGCCGCCTGATATGTGAACATTTTTGCCGATCTGAGCGCAGCTTCCTACCGTTGCCCATGTGTCGATCATTGCGCCAGCGTCGATATAAGCGCCTATGTTTACGAAGCTGGGCATCAACACGACGCCCGGGGCGACATAGGCCGAGCGGCGTATGATACTGCCCGGCACGGCGCGGAATCCGGCTTGTTTAAACTGATCTTCTGTCCAGCCGTGGAACTTGGAGGGAACCTTGTCCCACCACGGTGCTCCGCCGGGGCCTCCGGGGATGGTGCTCATATCGTTCAAACGGAATGAAAGAAGCACGGCCTTCTTGGCCCACTCGTTGACGTGCCAAGCTCCGTCTTGTTTTTCGGCAACGCGCAAAGTGCCGCCGTCCAGCATATCAAGTGTCGTCGAAACAGCGTTGCGCACATCGCCCATTGTTGCCGGGCCAAGGCCGTCCCGCGCTTCCCAGGCGTTTTCCACGATTTCTTTTAAGTTATTGATATTCATTTATTTTATGCAATCCTTTTGAGCGCGGGCTATCTTTGACGGATCAGAACATAGCTGCTCGCGAAAGCGAGTCAACGTGCAGCTAAATCCTAGGCACGGTGATCGAGATGACCTGTTATTCTCCTCATGTGGCGGCTCACAAATTAAAAGCCATTACTTTGCATTTTACTCGAAACCACTTAGATTTCATTACTAGCTGTTTCAGAAGGAGACGGCTATCGCGTAAGGGGGAGCACTATGGCGCTTAACCGTGCCGACACCGGTAGCCCGGCTGGCTCGGCGGTGGAGCCGACCGAAGGTCACCAGACGACAACAGGTCCGTTCTCCGTATCGCTCCAAGCCCTGCAGCGCTACGAGGAGGCGGTTTTTCGCGTTGCCCTTGACGGACAGCTCGAACCAGCTAATCCGGTTGCCGAAGAGTTTGCGTCGCGACTGCCCGAAGTTGATCTGGCTCGCCTCAGGTCTGCCGCGGTAGCCTCTCAGACTGCAAGCCGTGCTCTGGTCGATATGGTGGATGTCGGTGAGACCGGCAAACAGCAGAATTTACAAGTAACGCTTGTGCCATTGACCGATGATCGCGGCACGTTGGTTTTCCTGCGCGACCTAACACTTGATAACAGCTTGCGTGTCGCTCTCGTCGATAGCCGTAGGCGTTACAAAGACTTTATTGAAATCTCTACGGACTTCACATGGGAGACGGGCGCAGATAGCCGTTTTGCTTTTGTGCCGCCGCGCGGTGCCCTCGGGTATACGGCCGACGCGCTTATGGCGTTGGAGCCTGAGTCGTTAGTTGTGACTAAGTCTGCGCTCAGCGGCGAAGTGCCTTTTCTTACCTCACGCCGTATCGAAAATGAGGAAATATGGCTGCGGCGCAGTGACGGCAGAACGGCCTGCGTAGTCATCTCAGCAATGCCGCTTCTGTCGAAAGACGGACAATGGATGGGTGCGCGTGGTGTTTGCCGTGATGTAACGGAAACGCGAGATCGCGAGTCGACCTTGGCGCGCGTGAGAAATCGTGAACGCGTTTTTACCCGAATCGTTCATGCATTTCGCGATGAAGTGAATCCGGAAGCGATGTTAACAGTCGCTGCGGAAGCTCTTTCTAAAGGGCTAGGAGCGGAAGTTTGCCATATATTCCGTACAACCGAGCCGGAACCCGAATCTATGGAGGTCGTCACCTCAACGCCGGGCTTTCAACCTGTTGCCCGCTATGGCGATTTGCGACCCGAGCAAGCGTCCCCTGTCTTGGCGAGTATCGCTGGCGGTGCGGGTGCCGTAGAGGTTTTGCTGAAGGGTAAACAGGTTCTGGCCGCTCCCGCACGGTATCGCAACAGCACAAACGGCGCAGTGGTGCTTTGGCGTGATGTGGAGCGCGGTGCGTGGAGCGACGATGATCGCTTGCTGATTGGCGATATCGCCAATCAGGTCGGCATCACCATTGAGCAGTACACGCATCATGAACACGTTGTAAGGATTTCCAGGACAGACGCGCTGACCGGCCTTCTCAACCGCGGCGCGTTTATCGATTCGCTGCAGAGATTTCTTTCTCGTCTTGTGCGAGAGGGCGGGCAAGGCGTGCTGATGTACGTGGATTTGGATAATTTTAAGCAGGTCAATGATACGCGTGGGCATCAGGCGGGCGATGAGGTGTTGGTGGGAGTGCGGGATGTGATCGTTGCGCACACGCGCCCCACAGATCTTGTCGCGCGGCTTGGCGGGGATGAATTCGCGATTTGGCTGAACCGCGCCGATCTGACGATCGCAAAAACACGGGCAAATCAGTTTCTCGAGCATGTAAAACCCATGTCCGAAAAATTA
>JAUIGX010000239.1 GCA_030432435.1 Alphaproteobacteria bacterium | reverse complement strand
CATGCCACTCGGTCATACTTTATGACGCGGCGTCCGACCCAGCGCTGGTTGGCCAACGCGGAGACAGCGTCGTTATCCTCAGGCGTCCCCGCCTGGAAGATATTTCGGCAGGTGAAGTCATTGCAGCCATCAGGAAGAGTCCCAAAATTGGTGGGATTTAAGCAACATATAGGGCGAGGTTGGCCATACACGCCGCCCATTGCTTGACATAATGCGGCAGAGCCCTAGATTTCGCGGACTTTCCGAACTCTCCCCGCGCTTTTTTGGACGTTGAATTTAATGGTCGCCATCACTTTGCCCGACGGCAGCATACGCCGTTACGATAAGCCCGTAACCGGCGCCGAGGTCGCAGCCGACATTGGCCCCGGCCTTGCGAAAGCCGCCATCGCAATCAGAATCGGCGGGGTCATGAAAGATCTCGGCCTCTTGATCGAGAATGACAGCGAGCTCTCTATCGTTACCCGCAAAGATGCCGATGCGCTCGAGCTGTTGCGGCACGATGCTGCCCACGTCATGGCCGAGGCCGTGCAAGAGCTGTTTCCGGGTACACAGGTTACGATCGGACCGGCCATCGAAAACGGGTTTTATTACGACTTTGCCCGCAAAGAGCCTTTCACGTTCGACGATCTCGAAAAGATCGAAGCCCGCATGCGCGAAATCGTTGACCGGGACGAGGCCATCACGCGCGAAGTTTGGGAGCGTGATCAAGCCGTCGATTATTTTAAAAACCTCGGTGAGGATTACAAAGCCGAGATCATTCAGGGCATTCCGAAAGAAGAACCTATTTCCATTTATCGGCAGGGGAACTGGCTCGATATGTGCGTGGGCCCGCATCTTCCCTCGACCGGGAAACTGGGCAAAGCCTTCAAGCTCACCAAACTGGCCGGCGCGTATTGGCGGGGTGATTCGAACAATGCGATGCTCCAACGCATCTACGGCACCGCATGGGCCGACGAGAAGCAGCTCGCCGCATACCTCACCATGCTTGAGGAAGCGGAGAAACGCGACCACCGCAAAATCGGCCAGGAAATGGACCTGTTTCACTTGCAGCCGGAAGCGCAAGGCAGCGTCTTTTGGCATGCAAACGGCTATATGCTGTGGCGCGAGTTGGAACGATACCTCCGCCGGCGCCTCGATGACGCTGACTATGTTGAAGTGAAAACACCGCAACTGATGAACGCTCGCCAGTGGGAAGCTTCGGGCCACTGGGGCAAGTACCGCGAGAATATGTTCGTGGTGCCGGACGAAGTGCCCAATACGGAAGACGGCGCGCCTGTTATCTCCGGCAAGGCGGAACTCATGGCTATGAAGCCCATGAACTGTCCGGCGCACATCCTGATCTTCCGCCAGGGGATCAAAAGCTACCGCGATTTGCCGATTCGCATGGCCGAGTTTGGCTGCTGTCACCGCAACGAGCCGCACGGCGCGCTGCACGGCATCATGCGCGTACGTCAGTTCACCCAGGACGACGCTCATATCTTCTGCCGCGAAGACCAGATTGTGGAGGAAGTGCGTAGGTTCTGCGAACTCCTCGACGTGATTTACAAAGATCTCGGGTTTGACCGCTATTCCATCAAGCTCGCATTGCGCCCGGAGAACCGCTTCGGGAGCGACGAGATGTGGGACAAGGCCGAGAGCAATCTACGCGACGCCGTCCGTCTCGCCGGCCGCGCAACACCGGAATACGACTGGGAAGAGCTGCCCGGCGAGGGCGCTTTTTATTCACCGAAGCTGGAGTTCCACCTAAAAGATGCCATCGGCCGAACTTGGCAATGCGGCACGATCCAGCTTGACTACGTTCTGCCCGAGCGGCTGGATGCAAGCTATGTTGGCGAAGATGGGGCCAAGCACCGCCCCGTCATGCTCCATCGCGCGATTCTGGGAACGTTTGAGCGCTTTATCGGCATTCTGATTGAACACCATGCCGGCAAGTTTCCGCTTTGGCTTGCCCCGCGTCAGGCGGTTGTCTGCACCATAACCGAAGACAGCAACTCCTACGCCAAAGATGTCGCGGCCGAGTTGCGCGCGGCAGGATTACGCGTTGAAACCGACCTGCGGAATGAGAAAATCAATTACAAGGTACGGGACCACTCCCTGGCCAAAGTGCCAGTGATAGTGGTTGTGGGCAGAAAAGAGGCTGAAGGGCGAACAGTGGCCTTAAGGCGCCTTGGGGGCGCCGCCCAAGAAATCCTTGCGCTGCAAGAAGCAACGGATAGACTTGCCAAAGAAGCTGCCGCGCCCTGAAACACGACGAGCAGCCTTCTAGATTTCCATTAGCGGTGACTATACAAGGTACATCGCAACCTTTACTTACTAGGCTCAACAGAAGCAGGAGATTGATACATAGCTAGATTCGACCAGCAGGCGCCGGCCTCCAAGGATGGACCCCGCGTCAACGAGCAGATCAACAACGCCACGGTACGCCTTATTGGTGCCGATGGGGACAACGTCGGGGTCGTGGACCGCGACACCGCCCTCCGCAAAGCTGATGAAGCGGGGCTAGATCTCGTAGAAATTTCTCCCAATGCTGACCCGCCCGTCGCAAAGATCCTCGATTACGGTAAATACAAGTACGAGGAACAAAAGAAGAAGAACGAGGCGCGGAAGAAGCAAAAGATCATCGAAGTCAAAGAGATCAAGTTGCGTCCGAACATCGATAGTCACGACTACGATGTGAAGATGCGCAACATGAAGCGCTTCCTCGAGGATGGCGACAAAGTGAAGGTGACGCTTCGCTTCCGCGGGCGTGAAATGGCCCATATGGATATAGGCCAAAGACTCCTCAACCGCGTGAAAACCGACTTCGAGCCGATTGCGAAGGTCGAGCAAGAGCCAAAGTTTGAAGGCCGCCAGATTATAATGGTTGTCGCGCCGCGCTAAGCGGACTCAATAACCGGCTCATTTTCCAATTGATGTCCCGCCGCCTTGGGAACGCGCATACAAATGCGCTCCCATGGCGGCGGATTCACCTCGCCGACAGAAAAAACTGACCGCGCCGGGATGAGGCTATTTGCTAGCCGCCTTGTTGTTCACAAAGCGGCTCCGGAACCAGCGATCGAGCATCTTTTTTTCGTACCCGAGCACGTCTCCGCCGGTACCAGAATTCTGTAAATACTCGGCATCGGTAATCCGCTCTTCGCCTTCGTCCACTTTTTTGCCGTCCACGTAATATAAATAGTGAACCTCAATCGCGGGCGAGCTGTCCGCACGCATCACGCGCTTATCAAAGGGAAACCGCCACCACTCATAGCGGCCGGCCAAATCGATATCCAGTATCTCGATTCGCAGCCCTTCACTTGGACTCAAGTTCTTGTTGCCGAGTTCCATAATGTGTTCGCGAATGGCTGTGACCACCCCGTAGCTACCGGAGCCAAAGGGGCCCCCACGGACCGCCGAATCCGAATAGTCGTTGGGGTCAATGAAGGCCACCTCGATAGCGGCATGTGCCGAAGTTGAGAACGCCATGGCCGCCGCGCACAAAGGAACAAGGTATCTAGATATCTTCTTCATTACTCAATTACTCACCGTGTGTATGTCTTGGCTAAATTGCGGTGCCGTTACACCGCATTGCGCCAGTAATCGCAAAAGAAGATTTTGGTCACCCAATATGACTACAATATGACCGAACCGAGGAGGTGCCGTGATATCAGCGTCCCTCGGAACATCCGCGCTGCGTAACCGTTGAATACAAAGGTTCGAGGAGCACCATCAATCAGCGTGCGGGATTCGTGAAAGCTTTCATCTGGATCGTGACCAGTCTTAGTTTTTCCATCGGCGTGGTTGCATTTGCCGTACATCATTCCTGGATTCGCATTCCCCCCAACTGGCTACCCTGGGAAGCCGTCGAGTTGGAACAGCCTCCGAGCTGGTTCGCCCGATTACAGATCAATAGCCTTTCGACAGATCGCCGTGCGTGCTTCGATGCCCTCGCGCGCTCATCTATGATTTTCCGAGCTATTGATGACAGACCCGCGGACGATGGCTGCGGCATCGAATCGGGCGCCGTGATCAAGCGTTCATATGTACCCTACAACCGCCCTTTCGAGGCGACGTGTGCCCTTTTGGCCGCACTTTACTGGTACGAACAGCGCATCGACGCCCTCGCCAGACAACATTTGGGAACCCCCCTCGCTCTAATCGACCAATGGGGCACCTACGCCTGCCGCAATGTGAACCGGTCCGAAGCAGGTCGGCGAAGCCAGCATGCAACGGCAAATGCTATTGATATTGCTGCCTTTTCCTTCGCTGACGGCTCTTCGATCACGGTTCTAGACCACTGGGGCGAGGACACCCCGGAAGGGCGATTTCTCACTGCAACCCGCGATGCAGGCTGCCAGTTCTTCAATACCGTGCTTGGACCGGACTATAACGACCTACACAGCAACCATTTCCACCTCGACCTGGGCCGGGCACGGATCTGCCGGTGATCCTCTAACGCCCTCCGCTTCACCTTGCATTTGAGCAAACCTGCGGGTATAAGCGCGCCGTTCCGGCCTCTTTTGGGGCTGGAGTTAAATAGGTGACGGCTCTGCCGGAACCCCCGACCTAAAGGGCGAAAAAGCCATATATATCA
>JAUIGX010000238.1 GCA_030432435.1 Alphaproteobacteria bacterium | reverse complement strand
TGTCCCGACAGGCACATATCTGGTCGAGGTTTATCTTTTCCGAAACGGACAAGTGACCAGCGCCGAGATTGTACCGCTGACCATTTCAAAGATCGGCGTTGGCGCGGACATATATGACTTCGCCTACAATTGGGCGCCTCTTTACGGCTTGCTTGCGGTGCTGCTCGCCGCAGCTGCGGGCTGGGCGGCAAGCGCCGCTTTCCGGCGAATATAGGTCTGGCCATGAGTCCCACCGAAAATTTCAGCGGTAAATCTGGCGAAAGATCCGTTCCGGAGACCGATGAGAAACCCAAGATCAGCCCGGCCGACCGAACCTTTCTGGTGGTGGTCGATACATCTGAAGAGCTAAAGGCCGCCTTGCGGTTTGCTTGTCGGCGGGTAGTCCGGGCCGGCGGCGCCATTGCGCTGTTTCACGCCGTCCCTCAGTCTGAGTTTCACCATTTTGCGACCATCGGCGAATTAATGGACCAGGAAGCCCGCACGGAAGCCGAACGGCTTTTGCAGCAAGTTGCTGCCGAAGTTCACCGACAAACCGGACAGTTTCCAATTTTATACATTCGGCAGGGCGACCCGCTTGATCAATTGCTCGAAGTTCTCGATGAAGAACCGGCCATTTCGGTTTTAGTGCTGGGTGCCGGAACCGGCAGCGAGGGGCCCGGCCTCATTGTCTCGGCGCTGTCCGGCAAGCTCGCCGGTAAAATCAGCATTCCCGTGACCATCGTGCCCGGCAATCTCAGCGACGAGCGCATCGACGCCCTCACATAAAATAAAGAAGCCTTATAATCAGAGTGCTTAAGCCCCGGCGACCTTGATTTCGGACCAATTCAGTCCTATTGAAAGGCCACATAGCGGGATGCCCCGCAGCCGTTCTCCCAGGAGCTTTGACCATGTTCATTCAAACCGAAGACACGCCCAATCCCGCCGCCTTGAAGTTTCTTCCAGGCCGGCCGGTTTTAGAAACAGGCGTAGCCGAATTCACCGACCGCGAGGCGGCCGCACGTTCGCCTTTGGCCCGGCTGTTGTTTGAAATCGACGGCGTAGCAGGTGTGTTCCTGGGCAGCGATTTCATCACCGTCACCAAGACAGATGAAAAAAGCTGGCAGGTTCTGAAGCCTCTCATTCTTGGCGCCGTAATGGATCATTTCACCTCAGGCGCGGACGTTATGGAAAGCGGTGGCGAAGTTGATGTGGTCGAAGACGAGTTTCACGATGACGATGTCGATGATGAAATCGTTGTGCAGATTAAAGAACTGATTGAAACGCGTGTGCGGCCCGCCGTAGCGCAAGACGGCGGCGACATAATTTACCGGGGCTTTAAGAAGGGCACCGTTTATCTGCAATTGCGCGGCTCATGCGCCGGCTGTCCCAGCTCGACGGCAACGCTGAAGATGGGCATTGAAAATATGCTCCGGCACTATGTGCCCGAAGTCTCTCAAGTCGAGGCTGTAGCCTAAACTGCAGGCCGCAAGATATTATCTCAGTATCGTCCGGTAACGTGCCGTTGCAAGAATTCATCCAGCCTAGGCGCCACGAACTCGTCTAGCTCTAACGCATTATAAGCGATCGCTAGATTTTCCAGTTGGTCCGGCGTTAGGCCTGCATCTTTTGCAGACGCCATCATGCCGGAGAATTTATCTGCACTGACGTTCTCACTGCCGAGACGAAGTTGCGGGTCATATTTGGCGCCGATAAAAGACAGAAGTGTACTCAAAAATAATTGCTCATCTTCTCTAACATCTTCGTAGGCCATGACGAGAACGTTTGAGTGCCCGTAGCATTCATGCAACGTCGTCACGATTTCATCATAGTGAAGAAACCCAATATGCCCGCTTGGGTCCGCATCGAGACTGCTGCGAACAAAAGAATTAAATGTTTTGACCTTGCGCAGGATCGGTGTTCGGCCGTCGCAAAGCTGAGCGATATAATTCGTTAGCTCTTGGCGATAGTATGACCTTAGAAAGTCCAAGGGGCGCCTCAAGAGAATCACGACCCGAGCGTTTGGGCACACCGCATTTAGCCGTTGAACTAGTGTACCCGCCCCATCGGGATGACCCCCGACAATCAATTCATCGGAAACAAGAATAGAGTGCGCCGTCGATTTTCGGGGCGCATACGATTCAAATTTGCTGCGGATTTTAGATAGATATGCCTCCTCTCCTTGAGGAAGGGCTCGCGCCTCGGCACCGATATACCTGATCGCGGCGAGCGCTCTCGCCGGTCCCGCCTCAGATCGGAAGGATAGATCCACTTCCGGCAAGTGAGGGAAAACGCTTTCCCGCAATGAACACGAAGCCGTTTTGGGCAACCCGATGTGGAGAATATATTTCATGCCGGAATACTAAATCTAACCGAACGGCTTACAATTGATGCGTTCTCATAAAACAGTTGATCGCTATTTACCACCAACAGAACTCGAACGGATAAACACAGGCACATTCAGTCGAATTCGCGCGATTCTCCAAAAAATTAGGGAAAGAAGCGAATTCGCTATTTTCATCGGCGCACAGCAGAGTCACTCTGCGCATCTGAAAACCGACCAAATGGTCAGACAATGGGGGATGTAATGGTTACAAATCGAGGTTTCACCGTAGCGGTGCTTTCGGCCGTTCTCGCGTCCGGCGCTCTTGCCCAGCCGACGACCAGCGCCGAGTTGCCGATCGACGCCCTAGCCAACACTGTCTGGGTCGAGGAATTCGACGCATCGCCCGATGCACAGATGATCGCTTACAAGTCAGCCAAGGCCGGCACCTACGATATCTGGACCGCGCCGGTCAGCGGCGGCGAACCTAAGCAGATCACATCCATGCCGGGCCGCGAGATGAATCCCGTCTTTAGTCCGGACGGCAAGTGGATCGCTTTCGAAGCGGACTATCGCGGCGTGAACGTCCGCGACATCTACATCGTGCCTTCCGAGGGCGGCGAGGCCATTCGTCTTACCGAGCATCCGCTGAATGACTCCACTCCGATGTGGGCGCCGGATAGCAAGACTCTGTATTTCGTAACCAACATGTTTTGGTCCACATCAATCGCGGCCATCGACATTGCCAGCCGTGAGATCACCCGCGTTGGACCCGGCGGCGGCATGGCCAGCTTGTCGCCCGACGGCCAAACATTCGTCTTCACCCGCAACGGTAAGCCGGACGACGACGATCAAAGCAACAATGACATTTACATTTTGCCCCTTTCGGGCGGAGAACCGAAACTTCTGACGCCAGATACCTTTAATTCACTGGACGCGGCCCCGAACTGGGCGCCGGACAGCAAACGGATTGCCTTCGTCTCGGACCGGAACGGTTTCAACAATCTTGGCGTGATCGATACGACAACCGGCGTAGCGACCATGTTGTTGACAGAGGATGTCGAGCACAGTGAACCGAGGTGGTCGCCCGACGGCAAGTGGATTAGCTTCACTAAAAACCTGGACTACCAATACCACATCTTCAGGATTCCGTCCGATGGCGGGAGAGCAACGCAGCTGACTAAACGCGGCGGCGTCAACGGCGGCTCGTCGGCCACCGGCCAAACACGCGGCAATCATCTTTGGAGCAAATCGAGCGATCAGATTTTCTTCTACCATTCAGACCCCAGCATGACCGGTGATGTGTGGGTGATGCGGTCGCGCGGCGGTGATGAACGCCAGATCACCAATCATCAAGACCCGGCGATTCGCGATGCAAGCGCATTCGTCTGGCCTGAATTTGTCGAGTACAAAAGCTTCGACGGCCGCGAAGTCGCCGGACTTGTGTACAAGCCGAAAGGCAGCAAAGCGGGTGACAAACTTCCCGCCTTATTTTTCTATCGGGCCAACTCCAACGGCCAGCATCCTATGCAATGGAATCCCTACATCCAGTATTTCGTAAGTAAGGGCTATCTCGTGTTCGCGCCGAACTTCCGCGGCAGCACGGGCCGCGGCAAAGACTACCGCCAAGCGGTATTTACGCGCGGCGGCGAAGACGATTTGCGCGACGCCTTTATCGGCATGGACATGCTGGCGGCCGAAGGCTGGGTCGATTCAAGCCGCGTCGGCGCGTTCGGCGGATCAACCGGCGGGTTCTTCACGACTGCGTCCGTCACCAAGGATCCCGCGCGATTTAAAGCGGGTGTTGTCTGGTACGGTTCGACTGATCTCGTCACGCTCTCGACCTACGCCGGGATGGAGCGTTGGAATAAGTTTTTGATCGGCAAAACCCCGATGGAAAATCCCGAGAACTATTATAACCGCTCATTGATTTATCATGCCGATCGCGTGAAAACGCCTCTCCTGTTTCTCTATGCCCAGGGTGATTCGGCTGCCCGCTTTCAGCAGATTGAACAGTACGGCATACAGGCCGAAATTCACGGCAACTGGTACGATTGGGTCGAGTACGCCGAGGAGCCGCACGGCTGGTATCATTTCCGTCCCGACAGCACCAAGAACATGCTGACGATCATGTCCAGCATGTTTGACAAGTTTGTCCTCGGCAAAAGCGGCGATGTCAAAGCCATTGCCGCCGAACAGCGCGAAGGCATTAAAATTCTGAGAAATCCGGAAATTGAGTTGTGGAACTCCCTTGCAAACGGCCAGCCACCCGAAGAAG
>JAUIGX010000237.1 GCA_030432435.1 Alphaproteobacteria bacterium | reverse complement strand
ATTAAATGATCTTTCAACTGCTCTAGCGTTGCAGCCATTTCCGGGCCGACTGAACGTGGGGTTGGTGAACTCTCTGCGCGCGTCTGGTCTGTGTTCAAGCCCAGCACAAAAAGCACCACCATGAGCAGGGCTAATCTCTGGGCCATCGCTGTTTCATATTTTGCCAGTCTTTTGACAGTCTAGTGTTCTATCGCTCAAACACTTCGACGGATTTTCCGTCAGCCGAGAGGCCGATTGCCAATCCGCCATGCTTAAGCTTAAGCGCGTCGTTTCCGAATAATTCGCGTCTCCAGCCGTTCAGGGCCGGAACCTTAGCAGAGTCGGATTGAGCTATGGCTTCGACGTCGTCGCTGGACGCAATGAGTTTTTGTGCCACATCGTGGGTTTCGGCTTTAGTTTTTAGAAGCAGCTTGAGGAGCTCGACGAGGGCTTTTGGGGCTTGTTCGTCGCGGCTCGGACCGCCTTCTAGGCGGGGACATTCGGAGTCGGGAACGGCTTGCCCTTTGGCGATGGCCTCTAGTACGCCGTCTACATACTTTCCGCTGGCAAGTGGCTTTGCAATTCGAGAGCGTTTTATGTCGTCGACGGTCTTTGGCAGGCTGGCCGCCAACTCTAGCAGCGCATCGTCCTTGGCTACACGTTGACGCGGCATATCCAATGATTGCGCGGTGAGTTCTCTCCACTCGGCCAATTCGCGCAAGACCGCAAGCAATCGTGGTGCGCGTGTACGAGCTCGAATGCGGCGCCAGACTTCGCGCGGATCAACTTTGTAGGTGCCGGGGCTTGCGAGAACCGCATCTTCTTCATCCAGCCACGACTTTCGGCCGGTTTGTTCGAGCTTTTTGACCAGCTTTGTATAGACGGTTCGCAGATGGGTTACATCTCCGAGCGCATACTCGATTTGTCGATCAGTTAACGGGCGCCGGGCCCAATCGGTGAAGCGTTGAGATTTATCGAGCCTGCCACCGGTTAACTTGGAGACAAGGGTCTCATAACCCACCTGGTCGCCGAATCCGCAGACCATGGCGGCGATCTGCGTATCGAAAACGGGGGTCGGGACCGCACCGGTTGCAGTGTAGAAAATTTCAAGATCTTGCCGACCGGCATGAAAAACCTTCAAAACGTCAGGCTTGGCTAAAAGATCATAGAGAGGGGAAAGGTCGAGGTCAGGTGCCAGCGGGTCGATACAGCGGGCATCATTGGGTCCACCGACCTGAACGAGGCACAACTTGGCCCAGTAGGTGGTCTCCCTCATGAATTCGGTATCAACAGTGATAAAGGCTGCAGATTTCAAGCTTTCGCAGAAGTCTGCCAGGGCTGAAGTGTCAGTAATTAGGGTCATACGGGATGTCTTAGCGGTTGGTCCCGGGCGCCGCAACCGCCGGAACGTGATATTGGTCGGGGTGACGGGCAACTCCGGCCCAAATTTACGGCCCGTGAGCCTTGACAAATGAGTGGGTTCGGTGTGGTTTCACGCCGCCCGTAGCCCATGTCTGGGCCGCGTGGCTTCCGATTTATTCCCGATATGCAAGGATTTGGCGATGCACCGCTACCGAACACATACCTGTGATGCCCTTCGCGAGGGGGATGCCGGCACGGAGGCGCGTTTATCGGGCTGGGTCCACCGCAAACGTGACCACGGAAACCTACTTTTTGTCGATGTGCGCGATCAGTATGGGGTGACCCAATGTGTGGCGGACGCGTCCAGCGAAGTATTCGCGGCCTTGGAAGCTGTGCGCCCGGAAAGTGTGATTTGTGTTACCGGCAAGGTTGTGCCTCGGTCTGGTGAGACCGTAAACGATAAGCTGCCTACCGGCCGTATTGAGGTGGTTGCCGCTAGCGTTGAGGTATTGTCTGAAGCCGCTGTGCTGCCCATGCAGGTTGCGGGGGATCAGGAATATTCGGAAGAGATGCGCCTGACCTACCGGTTCCTCGACCTGCGCCGCGAGAAAATGCGCGATAACATTTTGCTGCGTTCAAATGTTATCGCCAGCCTGCGCCGGCGGATGTGGGATCAAGGCTTTGTCGAGTACCAAACTCCGATCTTAACGGCCTCGTCTCCGGAAGGTGCACGGGATTTCCTTGTGCCTTCGCGCCTCCACCCCGGGAAGTTCTACGCGCTGCCTCAGGCACCGCAGCAGTTCAAGCAGCTGCTCATGACATCCGGGTATGATCGATACTTTCAGATCGCGCCTTGTTTTCGCGACGAGGATAGCCGCGCCGACCGGTCTCCAGGTGAGTTTTATCAGCTGGATTTCGAGATGGCATTTGTCACTCAAGATGATGTGTTCGCCGCGATCGAGCCCGTTCTTGCGGGGGTTTTCGAAGAATTCAGCAATGGTCGGCCTGTGACGGCCACGCCGTTTCCGCGCATTGCCTACGACGAAGCAATGCTGAAATACGGTAGCGACAAGCCCGATTTACGCAACCCGCTATTGGTCACCGATGTGACAGAGGCGTTTAGAGGTTCGAATTTTGGACTGTTTGCAAAAAGCATTGAAAAAGGGGCGATTATTCGTGCAGTGCCTGCGCCGGGTTCCGCGGATCGCCCGCGCAGCTGGTTTGACAAGCTCAACGACTGGGCGCGTACCGAAGGTGCGGGGGGGCTGGGCTATATCCAGTATAAAGATGGTGAGGCACGCGGACCTATCGCCAAGAACCTCGACGCCGACCGGGTGGCCGCGATTAAGGCTGCGACGGGAGCCGCCGACGGTGACAGCGTGTTCTTCGTATGTGATCAGCCCGAAGTTGCAGCCAAGTTTTCCGGGTCTGTGCGTACCAAGATATGTGATGAGTTAGATATTCTAGAGCGGGGCGTGTTTAAGTTTTGCTGGATCGTCGACTATCCGATGTATGAGCAAGATAAAGACACCGGCAAGATAGAGTTTAGTCACAATCCCTTCTCTATGCCGCAGGGCGGGCTGGAAGCGCTCCTCAACCAGGATCCGCTAACAATAAAAGCGTACCAATACGATATCGTTTGCAACGGGGTAGAGTTGTCCTCGGGTGCAATTCGGAACCACCGGCCGGATATCATGTACAAGGCTTTCGAAATTGCGGGCTATGCCAACGAAGAAGTGGAGAAGCGCTTTGGCGGCATGCTCAATGCATTCAAGTATGGTGCGCCGCCTCACGGGGGATCTGCTCCTGGCATTGACCGTATTGTCATGCTGTTGGCCGATGAGCCCAGCATTCGTGAAGTTATTCTCTTCCCCATGAATGGTCGGGCCGAAGATTTGCTCATGCAAGCCCCAAATTCGGTTTCTCCGAAGCACTTGAAAGAGCTTCACATCAGGCTTGATCTGCCGAAAGAAGTGGGAACTAACGACGCGGACCCGAAAGTAACAACGCCCGCTTCTTAAAGCGGGCGTTGGTCGATCCCAGTACGGGGTGGGTGCCTACATTATCGGGCTTTGATACCCAGTTTACTTCTGCGTTCCTGCTTAATCTTATACATGGCTGCATCAGCGGATTCGAGAAGTTCGCGGACCTCGGCTTTGGACGCGTACATATGCACACCGCAGCTCGCTTTTATTGGGATTTGTTTTCCATCCCAGGCGGCGTATGCGTTGTTGAGTTTGCGATCCAGGTCTTGCGCGCGCTTGACGCCGTTTCTCTTGTTGGAACGCGGCAAAAGGATGGCGAATTCATCGCCACCTAATCGCGCCACATAGTCGGTGTCGCGCACATGACCGTTTAAGAGATTGGCAACGGTTTTCAAGACCTCATCCCCGGCGGCGTGCCCGTAGGTGTCGTTAATCGGCTTGAATTCATCCAAGTCCACGAAAATCAATACGCCGCCGACGCCATGACGGCGGGCAACGGAAAGTTCGTGCAGCAAAATTTGTTCGAACCCTCGGCGGTTAAGGACTTTGGTCAAGGCGTCTGTCGTGGCGAGATTTTCAAGCTCGGCGATACGCTTGTCTTGCTGTCTTAAGTGGCTAGAGATTTCCTCGACCAGCGCATGCGCTAGTTGTGCGACTTGAAGGATCGCGGTTGAACCCTCGGAGGAACGTCCGGGAGTGGCTTGTTCCGTGAATTGGACCAGTTGAGTCAATTTTGTAACGATCGACTCATGTTCCAACTCGGGCATGCCGATACGCTCTGGCTTGGGTAAGCCGGCCATATGCTTGTTCTCCTATCCCCTAGTTAGCGGCATTTTGTTTGTTGGAGGGGGGAGAGGTCAACAGTTTCAAGTTGGTACACCCCCTACAGATTCAACTTAAAATAAAATTACGCGCTATAGGTGAAACTGCAGGTTTTAAATAAGACATGCACTGTAGAAGTTTATGCTGCCGAAATACAGATAATATACTGTTATTATTGAATTAAATTAGGGATTCGGAAAATAGACGCCATATCATTATCCAGTCTCGGCTACTTTTGCGCGTAATTATATTGCGGCGTCTTCCCTAAATTAGGGCTTTATCTGCAAAGCGCGGCTTCGAATATATCCGTTTTTACTCAAAACCATACTCACCGACTCCGGCTGCGACGGTAATGCAAGCGGTTACAGGGACGAATGCTATCATTGGCGTTGTTTGGTCGGGGGGAATGGGTACTTTCATCCTCTCGTTGA
>JAUIGX010000236.1 GCA_030432435.1 Alphaproteobacteria bacterium | reverse complement strand
CGAGCCCAAGGGCCGTACCTGACGGCGCATCAACTTTATGGCGGTGATGCATTTCCACAATATCGATGTCGAATTCAGTCCCGAGCGTTGCGGCTAGTTTTTGCGTGAGCGCCATGAGCACGTTAACGCCGACGCTCATGTTGGGGGATTGCACAATGGCCGTGGCCTTTGCAGCCTCGGCAATGGCCGCGCGCTCCGCGTCGCCAAGTCCCGTCGTGCCGAAAACAATAGCCGTACCGGTTTCAGCGGCAAGGCGGGCATGCATTTTGGTCGCGGCGGCGATTGTGAAATCGATCACCGCGTCGCTGGCTTCAAACAGGGCTTTGGTGTCGGTGGTCACGTGCACACCCACCGGTTCTTCGCCAACAAGGATGCCGAGGTCTTGTCCGACCGCCGGACCGCCGGGCTCGACGCCGCCGGACAGGGCGCAATTAGGGGTGGCGAGAACTTCGGCGATCAGCATACGGCCCATGCGACCGGCGCAGCCGAGAATTCCAATTTTCATGATGGTCTCCGAAGCCGAATATCTTTGTTCCGCGCGGAGTATAAGGAGCCGAAGCGCACGGCCCTAGTGCTTTGTTCGCTTCAAGGCGGCGTGAGATGCGAACAAGCCCCGGCCGCAATTACCGGGCGATGTCTTCTAAAAAGTCCTTCACCTTGTCCAGGAAGCTGGAGCTTTCCGGGCTGTAGGTGCGGCTATCGCTTTCCGCCTCAAATTCTTTCAGAAGTTTCTTTTGCTTGTCGGTCAGATTCACCGGCACTTCGACCGCCGCCTCTAGGAACATATCGCCGCGCGCGGCAGAGCGCAGCACACTCATGCCCTTACCTTTAATGCGGAAGCGGTGGCCATGCTGAGTGCCTTTGGTAATTTGCACTTTGACTCGGCCGCCATCGACGGTGGGCACTTCCATCTCGCCGCCAAGCGCCGCCGTACTCATCGGGATCGGCAAGCGCATGAATAGATTGGCGCCGTCCCGCTGGAAAATGCGGTGCGGCTTAATGGCGAGAAAAATGTACAAATCGCCGGGCGGCGCGCTGTGCATCCCCGCCTCGCCCTCGCCCGACAGGCGAATGCGCGTGCCCTCTTCGACACCGGGCGGAATGGTAACTTCAAGCGATTTTTCTTTGCGCTCGCGGCCCGAACCGCCGCACTTCGGGCACGGGTCGGTAATGACTTTGCCGCCGCCGTGACAGGTGGGACATGTGCGCTCGACCGTGAAAAATCCCTGCTGGACGCGCATACGTCCTGCGCCTTTACATGTAGGACAGGTGGACGGGGCGGCGCCGCCTTTCGAGCCCGAGCCTTTGCACGGCTCACATGAAATAGACGAAGGAACCGTGATCGAGGCTTTCTTGCCGTGGTAGGCTTCCTCGAGCGTGATTTCCATGTTGAAGCGCACGTCCTGACCGCGGGCCGGACCGCGCTGGCCGCCGCGCCGTCCCATGATATCGCCGAACATCTCGTCGAAAATATCGGCAAAACCGCCGCCGCCGCCAAAACCGAAACCCCCGGCTCCGCCGCCGCCCTGTTCGAACGCCGCATGACCATAGCGATCATACGCCGCGCGTTTTTGTTCATCGCGCAGCACGTCGTAGGCTTCACTCAGGTCTTTGAATTTCTGCTCAGCCTTTTCATCGCCCGGATTGCGGTCCGGGTGATATTTCATGGCAAGCTTGCGGTAGGCTTTCTTGAGCTCTTCTCCCGATGCGTTTTTCTCAACGCCGAGCAGCTCGTAAAAATCCTTCTTGGCCATCTCAACCTAACAATCAGCAGCAAACGGCGCCGCCCGGTGCAAAATGCACCGGGCGAACACTACGAATGAGTATGGATAGAACACAGCCCCCCAAGAGCTCTGCGCCGGTTATTTTTTGTCCTTGTCGACTTCTTCGAAGTCGGCATCGACAACATCGTCGCCGTTGTCTTTTGCGTCTTCAGACCCGCCTTCGCTTTCGGCTTGCTGATCCTTATACATGGCTTCACCCATTTTCATGGAGGCCTGCATCAGCTCATCTGAAGCTGCTTTGATTTTTTCTGCGTCGCCGGAATCGAGCACTTCCTTCACCGCAGCCAGCTTCTCTTCAATTTCGGTTTTGTCATCGACCGAGATTTTTTCGCCGTGTTCGCTCAAGCTTTTCTCGGTGGTGTGAATCAACCCGTCTGCATGGTTGCGGGCATCAACAGCCGCGCGGCGTGCTTTATCTTCTTCCGCATGCGCTTCCGCATCTTTAACCATCTTGTCGATGTCTTCGTCCGACAAGCCGCCCGAAGCCTGAATGCGAATCTGCTGTTCCTTGCCCGTGCCTTTGTCTTTCGCCGAGACATTGACGATGCCGTTGGCATCGATGTCGAAGGTTACTTCCACCTGCGGCACACCGCGCGGTGCGGACGGCAAGCCGACGAGGTCGAACTGACCGAGGATCTTGTTGTCCGCTGCCATTTCGCGTTCGCCCTGGAACACACGAATAGTCACCGCCGTTTGATTGTCTTCCGCCGTCGAGAACACTTGGCTCTTGCGGGTAGGGACAGTTGTGTTGCGCTCGATCAGGCGTGTGAACACACCGCCCAGCGTTTCGATGCCGAGCGACAGCGGCGTAACGTCAAGCAGCAGCACGTCTTTTACGTCGCCCTTCAGAACGCCCGCTTGAATGGCCGCGCCCAAGGCAACCACTTCGTCCGGGTTCACGCCCTTGTTCGGCTCACGTCCGAAGAAGTTCTTCACCGTCTCCTGCACTTTAGGCATACGGGTCATGCCGCCGACGAGAATGACCTCGTCGATCTCGCTGGCTTTCAGTCCGGCATCTTTAAGTGCTTTTTTGCAGGGCTCGACCGTACGCTGAATCAAATCGTCAACCAGCGCTTCAAGTTTAGCGCGGGTCAGTTTGATGTTGAGATGCTTCGGGCCTGATGCATCTGCCGTGATAAACGGCAGGTTGACTTCGGTTTGCGTCGCGCTCGACAACTCGATCTTCGCCTTCTCGGCGCCTTCCTTCAAACGCTGAAGTGCGAGGCGGTCGTTACGCAGATCGATACCGGCTTCTTTTTTAAATTCTTCGGCGAGGTAATCGATGATGTGCGCATCAAAGTCTTCACCGCCGAGGAACGTATCGCCGTTGGTGGATTTCACTTCAAACACGCCGTCGCCGATTTCGAGCACGGACACGTCGAACGTACCGCCGCCGAGGTCATAGACCGCGATCATGCCGTTGTTCTTTTTATCCATGCCATAAGCAAGCGCGGCGGCCGTCGGCTCGTTGATGATGCGCAGGACATCAAGGCCGGCAATTTTACCGGCGTCCTTGGTGGCTTGGCGCTGGCTGTCGTTGAAGTACGCGGGAACAGTGATCACCGCCTCGGTGACTTTCTCGCCGAGATAGGCTTCGGCGTCTTCTTTCATTTTTTGCAAGATGAACGCGGAGACTTGGCTGGGCGCGTACTTTTCGCCGCGCGCTTCTACCCACGCATCACCATTGTCGCCTTTGGTGATTTTGTAGGGAACCAGCTTCTGGTCCTTCTTGGTGACGGGGTCGTCAAAGCGCCGACCGATCAACCGCTTGATGGCGAACAGCGTCGCTTCGGGATTGGTGACTGCCTGGCGTTTCGCCGGCTGGCCCACGAGGCGCTCGCCGCCTTCAGTGAAGGCAACTTGCGAAGGCGTGGTCCGGTTACCTTCCGCGTTCTCGATCACACGGCCTGTTTTTCCATCCATCACCGCCACGCACGAGTTCGTGGTGCCGAGGTCGATTCCGATAACTTTACCCATCAGTGCTTATCCTTCTTTAGCGGCAGACATCCAAAGCCCGATCCCGGCGCCAGGGATATCCCCTTCGTTAACATGTTATTCCTTATGGGAACGCACCCCTCGCAGGGGGCGTACATAAACTGTGAGGCTATATAAGGGGGGCACCGGAACCCTGCAACGGCCCAAAGGACTCTTTTTCCATGCTTTTTGCACCTAATTGCAGGAAATTGGACTGCAGAACCCCGGCCTTTGCCCTGCGTATGGACGTAAATGACCCCTTATGAGCCCGCAAAACAGCCTTTTTGACAACCGTGAAGCCCCGCCGGACTTGCCGGAGGGCGTGATTTACCGCCCCAAAGCCTTGAGTGGACACGAAAAGCGGCTCACGGCGGCGCTCAAGGGCGTTCTGGCCGCCGCGCCGCCCTGCCAGGCCCGCACAAGAGGCGGCGGCGTCACCTCTGCGGCGATGACCAATTGCGGGCGCGTCGGCTGGTGGAGCGATGCCAGAGGCTATCGCTATCAGGCCCAGCGACCCGATACCGGCGGATCCTGGCCGCCAATTCCCAGCGAATTCTATGAGGCCGTGCGAGAGGCCATGGCAAAAACCCCCTGGCCCGCGTTTCACCCCGATGCCTGCCTCATCAACTACTACGGGCCCGGCACAAAAATGGGTTTGCACCAGGACCGAGACGAGAAAGATTTTTCGCAGCCCATCCTCACCGTATGCCTTGGCGACGATGCCGATTTTCTTGTCGGCGGATTTTCACGCGCCGACAAAGCCGCTTCGTTCGTCATCAGCAGCAGTGATGTGCTGATCATGGGCGGTGCAAGTCGTATGCGGTTTCACGGCGTCCGC
>JAUIGX010000235.1 GCA_030432435.1 Alphaproteobacteria bacterium | reverse complement strand
TGGGCCCGAAGGACCAGATCGAGCGCTATAAGCGGGTGTTTGGCGTTGGCGCTCAGGAGGCGATCGAGGTGATTGTCTAAGCCAAGGCACAATATCAAACACTTATCCTCAATTCATATGATGCCGGGACTAAACGACTACAGACTGGCGTCGGCAGGATCGGCGATATGGTTTTCGAGGGATGGCAGCACGATGTTCTCGGTGATGGCGCCGTTGGTGGTTGAGAAATACCCCCAGCCCCAGAACCGGCGTCCATAGTAGCGGCTGCGTAGCGCGGGAATTTCCCGTTGCACCTTGTGAGACGAACGGCCCTTCATCTTGCGCACCAGACCCGAGATGGCAATATTCTGCGGCTCCGACACGCACAAATGCACGGGATCGCTCAACAACACCCCGCGCAAGATGTCGACCTCGTTCTCGTGGCAGACCTGACGGACGATGGCGCGCATCCGCAGGCGCACCGCACCGGTCAGCATCTTATAGCGATACTTGGTCGACCAGACGATATGGTACGGTGATAGAAAACGCAGTGCTTGCCAATATCATAACACGATTCTCCGCACTGAAGCGGGCCCGACCGGAAGTCGAAGGGTTTGCATCAAAGCGTGGATACTGAAACTTGTGGTGCCGCTGAAGGGCATCCAAGTCCTTTATCTTGATGCCCTGCCTTGTACCGATGAGCTAGTAAAATAGGGCATAATACGAATTTTATTGTACCATTCTATTCCATCTTACCCCACCATACCCCATATGTTGAGGGTGGATGGCAAGGTGGATAGAAAATGGCTCGGCCCCGACACAAACTCACTGACAGGGAACTGAAAGCAAAGGCCCCTGGCAAATATGCAGACGGCGGCGGGCTTTGGTTCCACAAGCGGCCCGATGGCGGAGCGCAGTGGTTTCTCCGCTACACCATCTTTTCGCGGCGGCATGAAATGGGCCTGGGGTCTTACCCTAACATCACCCTGAAGGCGGCACGACAGCAGGCCGCGAAGTGGCAAGCCGTGGTCCGCGATGGCAAGGACGCGATAAAGGAACGTGAGCGCCAGCGCCGCGCCTCGGAGCGCAACATGCACGTTCTGCGCGATGTAGCCTTGGACGCGTTCGAAAGCCGCAAGGCCGAGCTCAAGGGCGATGGTAAGGCCGGGCGATGGTTCAGCCCACTGGAACTCCACGTCCTGCCAAAACTGGGCAAAACCCCGGTTTCGCAGATCGACCAACGCGATATCCGCGACACGCTTGCGCCGATCTGGCACGACAAGGCCGATACTGCCCGCAAGGCGCTCAACCGTCTATCTATCTGTATGCGCCATGCGGCGGCGCTGGGCCTGGACGTGGACCTGCAAGCGACAAACAAGGCTAAGGCTCTGTTGGGCAAACAGCGTCACCAGCCAACGCATATTCCGTCCATGCCGTGGCAAGAGGTTCCAGCGTTCTATCAGAGCTTATCCGGTGGCACGGTCACCGAATTGGCCTTGCGCCTTCTCATCCTGACCGCTGGCACCCGATCCAAGCCGATCCGATTTGCACACCTTGACCAGATCGAAAGCGATGTGTGGACCGTGCCCGGCCACCTGATGAAAAACACGAAAGGGCGCGAAGTCGATTTCCGTGTGCCCTTATCGTCGGAAGCCCTTGCCGTAATCGAACAGGCCAAGCCGTTTGCCCGCGATGGCTTCCTGTTTCCGGGGGTCCGCAAGGGGGTCATTAGCGACATGACGCTCAGTAACTACATGAAACGCCAAGGTAGTCCCTATCGCCCGCATGGGTTCAGGGCGAGTTTCCGCACATGGTGCGACGAAGCGGCGAACGCGAAGTTTGAGGTGGCGGAGGCCGCGATTGCCCATGTGACCGATAGCTCGGTGGTTCGCGCGTATCGCCAAACGGACTTTCTCGAACAAAGACGGGCGTTGATGGAGCGATGGGCCACAGTGCTGCAAGGGGAGGTCGCATGTGTCGTGCAGATGAACACCGGACGCTAGTCCTTTTCGACCAAGGTGGAAATCCGATTCAGAAAATTTCGGCGGTTTTGATTGCCTTCTCGGTATTCCCTGAAGACCAAAGAAGCCGTGAGCAACTTTTAGCAGTCTATAACTTAGAAAACAGTGCCTTTTGGTCGGACCCAGAGCATTATACAGAATCAGAATTGGTAGCCGCGCTTCTAACGTGGTCGAAGAACCGGACTGGCCAGCGTTTTGCAGCGGCCTTGACCATGCTTGCTTACCAAATCCTGTTTCACAAAACCTCGGAAAATGTTAGCCTCTACCGGGCCGCGAAGGCAGTAGAGTCCGCGATGCGAAGCGCCCGAGCCCAAGAAGAAAGGCCACTAAAGCAGCTTCGATTTCAGGGGCAAGAAATAGTGGCGGAAGGTATCCGCGTCCCCAGCGGGCGCCGGGAAATCGAGCGGGCTTATCAATCCCATCAAAGCGTAGCGCACATTCTTGCGGCGGATTTCCTTAGCACCAACGCTTTGTTGCCTATGCGCGCTTTTGAACGGACATACGAAATGGACGCCTTTCTGTTGAACACGATTTGCGGATTTGAACGTGTGATGCTGGAAAGGCAACCTGACGCATTCGTAAACCCTTGGCTGATCTGTCCAGCGCTTCCCCACAGCATTGCTGACTATGGTGCCGCTCAATTTGATGGCGGGTTTATCGACTTTCTGAAAGACCATATTTCTTAGTCTGACCAACGGTAGCTTGAAACCCGCTAACGGTATTTGACTAACCGTTAGCGGCATCCGATCTACCGTCATGGACCGAAAAGCCGCACGGTGTTCAGCTTCGCCCCAGGAATCACAAATGGAGCGAACATGATGCGCTATCTTACCTTCCGCGACCTGCAGCAAAAACTCGGAGGCCGAGGCCGTACCACCATCTACCGCGATGTTGAATTGGGCCGATTGCCCAAGCCCGTAAAGATCGGTTCGCGCCTGTATTGGGCCGAAGCCGATATCGACGCCGCAATCACGGCGCACGCGCAATAAGACCCACCCCACCCAGACTTGGCGTCTGGGCGTGGGGCGGGAATGTTCTTTGCGGGAACGTCTGCACCATACGCCCAGCGCCTTGTTTGCTCAACCATCAATGGAGACAAGGCTATGAGCAGTAAACAATGGTATTCGAACCAGAGTCAGGTTTTTTGGACCTGCAAAGCCCTCTTGGACGGGCGCGTAATTTCACACAAAACCGAAATCCGCGAGGTGCGCGGCTGGCGATTGGGCGCAATCGTCCACCGCCTGAAATCCGAATATTGCTGGCCGATTCATACCGAATACCGGGGGCCGGAAAACGTCGCCTACTATTCAATGCAACCGGGCTTTGACCGGACGGCACTACGCTTTCCCAGATCCGCGCGCAGCCTAAGCGACGGAGAAGCCGCATGAAAAGCAAGCTCCGCATCTTAAAATTGCGCCGTGCATTTGGACTTTCCGAAACACAAGCAAGGCTTCTCGCACCACTCATTTTCGGAGAGAAATAATGCCCGACCAATTCAAACTGACCCGCCAAGGCAAGACGTGGCAAATCATGGCCCGCAAGGGTGCAGGAGCCGCAACAGAGGCCGCTTGGATATCCCTGGGCGGTTGCCCCGATCAAGTTGTCGCTGTGCGCGTCTGGCTGGCCCTAGTGGCCCTGAAAGGGCGCAAGTGATGGCAAAGCTCTACAAACGTCAGAAAAAGGGGGCTGGGCGTCATGTCCAGCTTCCTGAATGGCTGCAAGCGTCCGAAGCCTGGGCAACCTTGCCACCGGGGCCAAGGGCGCTCTACGTCGAACTGAAGCGGCGTTACAACGGTGGCAATAATGGCAACATCATCCTAAGCCACCGCGACGCAGCAACGGCGCTAAACGTCCACCGCAATACAGTTGGACCGTGGCTTAGAGAGCTTCAGGAACGCGGCTTCATAACCATGACCCAAGCCCCCCATCTAGGCCCGTCCGGTGTCGGCAAGGCGTCAGTCTGGGCGCTAGGCGAGTTGGCAACCTCTGACGGTAAACCGGCGGAAAAGCGGTTCATGTCTTGGCGGCAACTTAAAAGCCCAAAGAAGTTTTAAGATACCAAATCGCAAGTTCTGATTTGAGAAAGCTTCCCCTTTCAATATCAGAACTAAGGGATAAGAAGAGCCGGGAAAAAACTTTCCGGCTAATCCTGAGCGGCCTTTTTAAGTTTTGCTCGAAGGGCTTTCCGAGCGAGTTGCAAGGTTCCTTCTTCTCCATCCTTTGGGGGCTGTTGCTCCGTCCAAAATACCCAGCACGAGATGCTTGGCGCCGCTACAACCAAAGCAAAAAGCATAAATTCTCCATCATCGAAACTGGGCAAACCCTGCTCCATGACAAGAATTCCAGTCATTGCTAGGAGAGAAACGTTCACCGTCCAAGCGATGATTTTCATTTGAATGCTCCCTCGATCAAGAATAAATTCTTGCACAGTTTCGGTGGTTTCGGCCTTTGGCCTTAATTCGGGGTTTTGCCAAATCCGACTTCCTTCGTAAACAACCATTTATACTGCAACTTTAGTACTGCACGTTGAACGTGTGCCATGTCGGTATGGAAGGTGGTTAACAAAGCATTAGGTCGCAAAAAAAGATCCCTAGCACAAAAACCGGGA
>JAUIGX010000234.1 GCA_030432435.1 Alphaproteobacteria bacterium | reverse complement strand
GGCTCTTAACAATCTATTGAAGACTCGGTCCACGGAGCATTCTGAAAAAAAGGGCGGGTGTGTCGGCGGTTAAAAATCCGAACAGCGGCCCTTGCGTTCCCAGTCCCCGAACCGAGTGGGCTCGGCGCCTTTGGGGCCGCCGGTTTCATCGACGGCTTCGGTATCGGCGGGTTTGCCGAGCGCGGAAGCAGGTTTTGGTTTCAGAGCCGCAGCTTCCGGACTTAGAGCCAACGGCTGTGGCGGCTTCGTTTGATTGGGTTTGGTTGACATGGCTTCAGAGTACATAACCGCGCACTATTATTCAGCCCTTGATTGCTCAACTCTTGAATTGGGCCGAAATCACCATATGTCATCAGGTGGCATAAGCCGAAGGAGCAAAAAGATATGAACACCATGCGGGCCGCACTGTTACTCGCAGCGATGACGGGTCTGTTTCTTGCCGTCGGATATCTGATCGGCGGCGCGGGCGGGATGGTGATTGCGCTAGGCGTTGCCATTGCCATGAACGCCTTCGCTTACTGGAACTCCGACAAAGTCGTCCTGAAGATGTACCGTGCGAAAGAGGTCGATCAAAATTCGGCCCCGCAATTTTACGGTATTGTCGCAGGTCTTGCGCGGCGTGCGGAACTTCCGATGCCTAAGGTCTATATTATCGAAAACGCTCAGCCGAACGCCTTTGCGACCGGTCGCGATCCTGAGCATGCGGCGGTCGCGGCTACCACCGGGCTGTTGCGCATGCTGACACCCGACGAGATCGCCGGTGTGATGGCGCATGAACTCGCCCATGTTAAGAATCGCGACACTTTGATCATGACGATTACCGCCACCATCGCCGGTGCGATCGGGATGCTCGCCAATTTTGCATTCTTTTTCGGTGGTCGGCGCGGCGCGGGCGGGATGCTCGGCTCCATTATGATCATGATTCTTGCGCCCATGGCGGCTGCTTTGGTGCAAATGGCGATCTCGCGGACACGGGAATACGGCGCGGATGCCGGGGGCGCGGAAATTTCGGGTAACCCGCGCGCCCTCGCCTCGGCACTTGCGAAACTGGAGCGCGGTGCGCGCACGGTCGAGAATCAAGAGGCCGAAGGCAACCCGGCCACGGCGCACCTTTTCATCGTTAATCCGCTGAGTGGTCAGCGCGCGGACAATCTATTTTCGACTCATCCTTCCACGGCCAACCGTATCGCCAAGCTTGAGCAGATGGCTGGAGTGGAAACGCCGCAGCGCGCCGCCGGCCCCTGGGGCTAGCCGCGCGTAGCGCTCGGCCCTTTTTTGGTGCCCCGCGCAAATCCCCGGCAATGAGGAACTTTTTGCGGGGTATCTGTCAGCTTCCAGCCTTGAATGTCGGTAAACCCGGCTGCGCGCACCATATGACCGAGGCAGGCTAAAGTTGGTGCCCACCAATTGGTGGCGTTGTCGCCGAGTTGCTTGTCCGGGTAAAACTCCATGATCATTTGGTTGTTGCCGTACCCTTGCCCCAAACCTCGGTACGCGCTGTAGTCATCGCAAATGGCGCTCTCGACATAAATAGACCCGCTACAAACGGCAGCGAGCTTATCTAGAGCAAGGAGCGGATGGCGCAGGTGATACAGTGTGCCGAAAAAGAAAACGACATCGAACATGCCGACGGTTTCAGGAGAGATGTCATAAATACTCATTTCTCTGCGGTCGCAGATTGCTTCGGAATATCCCAGCGCGGAGCGGCATAAATCAAAGGTTTCCCACTTCGCTCGGGGCACATGATGAGCCTCATCAAGACTGTCGGAAAAATCATCAATCGCGAGCACTTCTTTTGCCCCGCGCGCCAATGCTTCAAAGGTCCAGTAGCCGTCCCATGCGCCGACATCGAGCACGCGAAGGCCGGTTAAGTCGTCTGGAACTTGATACGCCTCCGGTGCCAACGGTGCCCAGCCCGGTGTGACCACGCCATCAGGCAAGGTGATGCGGTGGTACCAAAATGGAACGGCAGCAATTTTTGCACGAAGGTCAGCGCTCATGGAAACTCCAACGGTAAATTTTGCGAGAGCCTAGCGCACCCGGCGGCCGTGTTCTACGCCGTGCGTGATTGACATTGAGGCTCTCGTGATTGCAATTGGGGCTATGATGTCCTCATCCCCAAATATGGATCGTCCGCTTCGCGCGCCTGCGCCCGGCGATGATGTGGCGGCCCGCGCGGCCGCGTGTGATGTGCTCGCCGGTGTGTTGCGCAAACACCGCCGCGCCGATGATAGTTTTGAGACCGCTGTTAAAGCGCTGGAGTCTCGGGATCGTGCGTTTGTGCGCCTGCTCGTCGCAACTACGCTCCGTCGTTTAGGGCAAATTGATGCGGTGCTGGACGGTTTTTTGACCAAGCGGCCCGCCGATCCAATTATTGATGTGCTGCGCATTGGCGCGGCGCAGCTATTGTTTCTCGACACCCCGGCTCATGCGGCCGTGGGCACCGCAGTCACTTTGGCCAAGCGCTATCATGACCGCTTGGGAGGTTTGGTAAACGCGGTGCTGCGGCGTGTGGCGGAAAAGGGGCCTGCGATGATCGCCGATCAGGATGCAGTGCGCCTCGCGACGCCCTCCTGGCTGTGGGACTCCTGGCTTGCGGCATACGGCGAGCCGGTCACGCGCGGAACTGCGGAAACGCATCTGACCGAGCCGCCTTTGGACATAACCGTCAAAGATTCCGCGCGCCGGGACGAATGGGCCGAGCGGCTTGAAGGTCGGGTGCTTCCGACAGGAACTGTGCGGTGTAAAAACGCAGGCCGGATACAACAGCTAGATGGCTTTGCCGAAGGCGAATGGTGGGTTCAAGACGCGGCGGCGGCGCTGCCGGCTAAAGTCCTGCTCCATGCTCTGGACGGTGGTGCGGGAAAAACCGTTGTCGACCTTTGCGCTGCGCCCGGCGGCAAAACGGCCCAGCTTGCTGCGGCTGGTTGTGATGTGACCGCATTGGACATCGACGCCAAGCGCTTGGCGCGGGTACACCAGAACCTCGACCGCCTGCATCTTACGGCCCGTGTGATCGAGGGAGATGCCGGTGCATGGCGACCGTCCGCGCCGGTCGACGGGGTGCTGTTAGATGCGCCTTGTTCGGCCACCGGGACGATTCGCCGTCATCCGGATCTGCCCTTCCTTAAACGAGCAAGCGACATTGCTGTTCTGGCAGAGCTCCAACGTAAACTGCTCGGCGCGGCCGTGGACATGATCAAGCCGGGCGGCGTCATTCTTTACAGCGTATGCTCTCTTCAGCCCGAGGAGCGCCGCTTTGCCGTCGAAGCGGCTCTGGCTGCCGATGAGCGAATTACACTCGAGAAAATTCCGCCGGCGGCTGTTGGCGGGGAAATCCAGTTTATTTCTAAGCGGGGCGAACTCCGGTGCCTGCCGAGCCAATGGGCGGAGCATGGTGGTTTAGATGGCTTTTACGGGGCATTGCTCCGCCGCGCCTCCAATTCCTAAAACTGCGCTTGCAAATCGTTCGCACATACCCTAAATCTGTAATCAGGAAATGCGATTGATTCGCATTGCTGAATCGGAGCGCGGGTTATTCCATGTACGTGTGTATATGTAACGCTTTGACAGATAAGGAACTTTCCGAGGTCGCCTATCAGGGTGCCCGGACGGTAGACGATGCGTTCCGGATGCTCGGAACCGAGGTCTGCTGTGGCCAATGCCGCTGTATGGCGGAAGATGTCATCGAGTCGACGCCCGTGAAGTCAGCGGATTGCGAGTCGCAAGGTCCGTTCGTTCCAGACGCTTACGTCCTTCAGGCGGCTGAATAGTCCGCACAGAGGCGCGCGTTTTTTACTCTCTCTCTGTTCTGTCAGTCTTCGGCCGGTTTGCTTTGAAGCTGCACGTAGTTTTCAAGGCCCATGCGCTCGACTTGAGCGAGTTGCGTTTCCAAGAAGTCCACGTGTTCTTCTTCAGACTCCAAAATGTCTTCGAACAATTCACGTGAGACGTAGTCGCTGACCTTTTCGCAATGTGCAATGGCTTCTTTCAATGGGGGCATGGCCTGCATTTCCAAAGTCAGATCGCATTGCAGAATTTCTTTTACATCCTGACCAATCATGAGTTTGCCGAGGTCTTGTAGATTCGGCAGCCCCTCGAGAAACAAAATGCGTTGAATCAATCTGTCCGCATGTTTCATCTCATCGATAGATTCTTTGTACTCATACTCGCCAAGGCGAGTCAGACCCCAATCGGTCAACATGCGAGAGTGCAGGAAGTACTGATTAATGGCTGTCAGCTCATTCTTGAGTGCGATGTTCAAGAATTTGATGACCTCTTTGTCGCCCTTCATAGTTCTGCCTTTGCATCTGCGCGTGATTGGTGAGTTGCGCTATGGTCGCGCGCTAGACATCTAGCGTCAACTGTTTGATCTGCAACTGATTCTGCGTTGCGGTCAAATGTTGTAGATGTCGGTTTTATAGTGAGCGAGTGCACCTGGTGCGGAGAACCACGCGATGGTTTTTTCTAGTCCACGCCTAAACCCGCCATGGTCTGCATAGTCTGGCGTCCATCCCAGCAGCGTTCTCGCTTTTTCATTGCTCGCCCAAAGGCGTTCGACTTCGCTCAGCGCAGGCCGCGTCCGCTTATCGTCGGATTGAATGTCCAGCTTCAC
>JAUIGX010000018.1 GCA_030432435.1 Alphaproteobacteria bacterium | reverse complement strand
GAGCAGCAGTAATAAGGCCAATGGCGATTTCTTTTTTAAAACTCATTAGGTGTCTCCGTGGGCTTTAGCGTGGACTCTGGTAAGCGCAACGAATGGGACTTTAAGAATTGCCGCGCGATGAACTTTAAATCGATGAGTTTCTTAATCACATGTGTTCGCTGAGGGCCGTCAATGTACCAAGTCATTCCCCGAGCGTGCCAAAAACTATTCTAAGGGCTTTGAGGGGTCAACCTAATCACTTTTGTTGGAAAATGCCCTTTGATGCGGACTTCTTATCTATGCCTCGTCGCGGCCGTATTTCCGGCGCAATTACTTCCCTTTGAATTTAGGAGGGCGCTTTTCGTTGAACGCCCTTACGCCTTCCAAGCGGTCTTCCGTAAACACGAGGCGATTGTAAGCCTCAATTTCCAACCATTGGCCACGCTTCAGGTCAGTTTGCAGGCCATGCTGAATAGCCTTCTTAGCTTGAAGGATGGACAAGGGGCCGTTGGCGGCAATTGTTTTGGCTGTATCCAGACACTCCGAAATCAGGTTCTCAGGCGTGCATATTCGGTTGAGAACTCCCCACTCTGCGGCCTCCTTCGCGCTAAAGGGACGGGCTGAAAAAATAAATTCTTTGGCTCGGCGCGGGCCGACAGCACGCGGGAGGGTTTGCGTTCCGCCGCCGCCGGGCATTATGCCAAGTTTCGTTTCAGTCAGGGCAAACTTGGCATTTGGTACGCCGTAGGCGAAATCCGACGCCAGGACCATCTCGAGCCCGCCGCCGAACGCATGTCCGTTTACGGCGCAGATGATCGGCAGAGGAAATTCTGTCATGGCAAAGAAAAAGCGTTCAAAGATAGCGTGTTGCGCAAGCCAGGCTTTGTTGCTCATGCCGTTGCGCTCTTTCAAATCGCCGCCGGCACAAAACGCTTTCTCGCCGGTTCCAGTGAAAAGTACACAGCGTATGTCGCCTGGGTCCGCCGCGTATTTCTGAAAAATGAGCCCGAGTTCTTCGCCCATTTTTGTGTTGAGTGCGTTCGCAGCCTCTGGGCGGTTCAGACTGATCAGCAAAACATGAGGCGCAGGTTCAGAGCATACGAGGGTAGAGAGCGAGTCCATGTTACGGTGCCACACGACATTGGGCATTTTCCACGGCGGTTTTGAATCGCTGTCGTGCCACCTCCAGTTTCGAGTCATCTATCCCTGTGTCGATCCCGGCCTTGGCGAAGACAGCGAGAGCAGTTTCCAGCGATAGATTACCGCCGACACCGGGCGTAAACGGCGAGCCGCCCAATCCGCCCAGCACTACGTCAAACCGTCGTGCGCCCGCTTTGTAAGCGGTAATCGCGTTCTCACCGGCCCGGCCCAACGTGTCATGTAGATGCATTCCAATATCAACGCCAACGTGACAGGCCTTCTCGACCAAATCCGCAACTGCGCCGGATCCGGCATGGCCAGTGGTATCGGCCACCCATACGGTACGCGCACCTGCATCGTGAAACCGCTTGGTCAACGTCAGAACCTTTTTGGGATCAATGACGCCTTCTTCGAAACAGTGAAAGCAATTGGCGATGCTGACGTCTACAGCGCATCCAACGTGTGCAGAACGGCTCAGCATAATTTCAACCTCTGCGGCGCTTTCCTCGGTGGTCCGTGCGGCGTTTTTCCTATTGTAGTTCTCACTGGCCGACAATACAGCGTCGATCACTTTCACGCCCGCGCGGGCTGCACGCTCAAACCCTCTTAAGTTGGCCACAAGAGCCGCGATGTGAACGCCGCGATCCATTGCTCGCGTGTAAAAAACCTCGGCGTCCGCGAGTTGAGGAATGCGCGCCGGATTGACAAAGGAGGTGAGTTGGAAGTCCTTAACGCCGGAATTCACGAGGCTTTCAAAAATTGAGAATTTTTCATCCGTCGTGAGAATTTCGGGAATGCTTTGCAACCCGTCCCGTAAAGTCACATCGCGGATCAAAGGGCGTGGTGGATGTTCGTGGTGAAGGCGCATTAGTATGACCTCGGCAATTCAAGAATATGCTCGGCAATATAACTGAGGATCATATTGGTCGAGATAGGTGCGATTTGGTATAGGCGCGTCTCACGCCATTTACGTTCGACATCATACTCCTTGGCAAATCCGAATCCGCCGTGGCTTTGCATGCACGCTTCGCCGGCATGCCAGGAAGCTTCCGAAGCCAGCATCTTACCCATATTGGCCTCTGGGCCGCAGGGATGGCCTGCATCGAACAACTCGCAGCCTTTACGCACCATCAGTTCGGCCGCGCGATATTCTGCGTAAGAACGTGCGAACGGAAACTGTACACCCTGGTTCTGCCCTATGGGGCGTTCGAAGATGGTGCGGTCATTCGCGTAGGCAACGCCTTTATCAAGGAACCATCGCGCATCTCCCAAACACTCCGATGCGACCAAAAGGCGTTCCGCATTCATACCGTCTAGTATGTGATGAAAGCCCTTACCCTCGTGTCCGATCAGGTTGGCCGCGGGTACTTTCATATTGTCAAAAAACACCTCGGTGGCGTTGTGGTTGACCATAGCTTTCAGCGGCTTGATGGTAAGGCCGTCTCCGGCCGCTTTCATATCCACCAGAAACACCGACAGACCGTCGGTTTTCTTCTTTACGTCTTCAAGCGGCGTTGTGCGCGCCAGCAGCAACATCAAGTCCGAATACAGCGCGCGGGACGTCCAGACCTTCTGACCGTTGATCACGTAGTGCTCGCCCTCACGTACGGCTCGGGTCTTGAGTTTGGTCGTATCCGTGCCCGTCGTGGGTTCCGTAACGGCGAACGCCTGAAGGCGTAGCTCACCCGCGGCAATTTTAGGCAGATAGCTGGACTTTTGGAGATCGCTTCCATGCCGCAATAAAGTGCCCATAATGTACATCTGGGCGTGGCAGGCACCGGCGTTGCAGCCGGACGCATGAACTTCTTCGAGAATGACGGACGCTGCGCGCAAGGGGAGGCCAGAGCCTCCGAACTCTTCCGGGATCAGCGCAGCGAGAAACCCCGCTTCGGTCATGGCTGCCACAAAGTCAGATGGATAAGAGTCTGTTTCTTCTAACGTGCGCCAATATTCACCCGGAAACTTGGCGCAGACTCGCCGTACAGCTTCGCGTATATCTGCGAAATCATTCATATAGTCCGCAAGGCTTCTCATGATGTGGTCCAATGTTTGACCAAAGAATCTACGTTGTTGCGTGAATCCGTGAGCATCACGTCATCGTATCCCAGAAATGCGACAGGCCGCCGGAGGTGATCCGGCGGCCTGCACGCGAAGGTTTATGTTTTAGTGCGCCAATGGTTCAGGCCTGAGTTGGAACTGGACCATTTTACTATATGCGCCGAAACCGTCTTCCTGATGCCACAGTGGTACTTCAGCATAGTTGGACCACAAACCGCGCCCTTTCCAACCGGCTTTGACATCATCAACCCGGCCATCAAGTCCACGGGCATAGAAACCCATGGGGTAAGGAACACGCAGCACAACCCATTCTTCCTTGTCCGGCAGAAACGCCAATAGAGAGTCGGAGTTGGAACCCGGTAGGATCGGCACATCACGGCCAAGGCCGAGAATGTTGTGTAGGTCCACCCAGGTTAGGTAGTGCCAATCGGCGCTGCCGTAGTCCTGGCCGGCGACTTTCGGGCCGGGGGTGTCATAGAACGTCCAGCCCTCGGGACATTGTTGTCCGAGTGCATTCGGGCCGTTCTTTACTTTGCACATAGAGCGGTCGAATTTGCCCAATTGACCGCTGCCGAAGGCAACCCACGCAACGCCTTTAGAGTCCATGTCTACGCCGCGAGCATTCCAGGCCATGTACGTGCCATCCGCATTCTTCGGCGGTTCCCAGTACTCGGTCTTGCAGGTTTCCGGTGCGTTGGTGCCGCGCTCGACGCGTACAAGGCCGCTGGGCACTGACGGCGAGTGTTTGGCGTACCAAATACTGTCATCGACCGGATTGATATTAAGGCCATAGGGGAAGCCAGCTATACGCGTATCTTTGCCGTCTTCACCCTTCGCTATGGTAATGCCGTCCGGCTGATTCCATTCTTCGCGATTAGCGTCGATCTCACCGTCGCCGTTGGTATCCAGGACGAACGGACACCATCCGATGGCTTTCTCGGCGTCCTTGGTTTCGTCCCACACGCGTGTGTTCAGCCAGCCCACGGCATTGACGTCGCCGCTAAAAACGACCGTATTGTCGTCGTCGTACATCCAGTTGATGTGATGGGTTCCAAAGCAAACCGGTATCACCGTGATGTCTTTGGTTTCCGGATCGTACATCGAGATACGCCGGGTAAGTTTCGACTGGTTTGGGAAGTAGCTGGCGTATTTGTTGTTGGGGTCGTCGCAGACATCCCACTCGGCGCCTTCGCCGCCCAGCATCGTCATCCAGACCCGGCCTTTCTGGTCGAGCATGGGGTTGTGGACCGACAAAGTATTCATCAGTTGACCCGTGCCATCCATTTTGGGCACGGGAATAATTTCGGTACTGTGGGATACAGGATCTAGAATAGCGAGGTTCGCTGCCAAGCTGTCCACGCCGTAAACAGGGCCGTTGGCATTGACCGTCGGGTCACGCTTGTCGGACGTTGCTTCATCATGAACAAAGTGTTCACTGGCCCAATCCCACATTGTGATGACAACGTTTTGTTCGTGGCCGGTCGGGCGCGGTGGTTGTGCGGGAACGGAACCGCTCTCAATTCGATTTGACCAGTCGGCAAACATGCTGAGACCGCGCTGTCGTCCGAACCGGGTCATGTTGTTTTGCATGGTGGATGAAAAGGCCGCACCGTGAACCGCCACAGTCGTATCGCCTTCCGGGCGGGCCATCTTGAGGCGTTCATTCCAGGCTTCAACCTTATTGGCACCGGCGACTTCCCGCGTCGATTTGGTGCCGATCTGATGGCAGTAGTGGCACTGCTCCTTCAGATGCGCCATCCAGTATTGCTGGTTGCTGAATCCGGGGTTGATGCCGTTGCCGCTGGGGCCGGTTCCGGGAAACTCGCTCTCCGGCGGCGGCTCAATCAGCGAGAACCAATAATTAGCCGGATAGATTTGTGCGGCTTCGACTTCGTTCGGTGCCGCCTTTAGTTTCAGAGCGACATTTGCGTTGCCGGGCTTTGCGTCGATGGAATCTGAGTCTACCCGGCCATAGGCACGTGTCCAAATACTGTAGTTACTATCGGGCAGGTCTGGCAGTACGAAGCGTCCTTGATCGTCGGTCACGACAATTTTGATCATGCGCGTATCAAGTTCATCGGTTTCTGCGATGACCCACGCGCCGGCTTCGGGGCCGTTTGGACCCGTCACCACTCCGGCAATGTCGTCGTTGTCGATGCTGATCGCCGCATTTGCGGCTAAGGTTGGTGCGCTTGCTCCAAAGAGTACAAGGCACGTAGAAGTGTAGAGCGCTGAAATTAGACGTCGTTTCATGGTCCCTCCCTATGCGTCCCCTTAATGCGCTCTCAACGCGAGCGCCTCCCTCTAACGCCGCATTAATCCTATAGCGGCCACCATAGAGCCGCAACGATGGCGAGGTGTCATAATGGGAAGGTGTGAAATAAGAGGCCTAGCCCCAAAATTGAACCGGGCGGCTCTTGGGGAAGCCGCCCGGCTGTCAGCCTAGGGTTAGGGGTGAGGGACATTCGGGTGGGGGACCCGTTTGAAGCCCTAGGCCGTTAGAATCTGACGGCGTGTCTATACTCGTACGCGCGAGGTGTTAGACCCCACTTGCATCCATCACGGCCGACGCAGTTACCACAATTGTTACCGCAGCGCAGAAAACGACGAACAAGGCCATGTGTATCTCCTTTATTTGTTATCCCAGCTTAGTGCCGGTTGATGGTCGTGATGATGACGGCCATCTGTAACAAGGTCATGTCGGCCGCATGTCTGCTGTATCCACCAAGGCCCCAAATTGTAACAAAATGTAACAAACTGCCGGTTACTTACAGCCTGTTTCTATTATCTGCCTGAATTTACTGTAGAAATATTGGTCGGATGCGCGCAGCGCGTATATAAATTCAGGGTCCGCAAAAGCGGTGACATTGAAAAAAGGCGGTTTCCTCGTGTCTACGCCAACTGAACCACCAAAACCTCATATTCTGATCGTTGATGATGATGCCGAGATTCGCGATTTGCTAAATCGCTTTCTCACCAAGCACGATTTCAGAGTCACCACGGCCAAAGATGGACGCGATATGCGTCAGGCTATGCAGGATTGGTCGTTCGATCTGCTGGTGCTCGATCTGATGCTGCCGGGTGAAGACGGCCTGTCATTGTGCCGCCATGTGCGCTCAGAATCTGAGATACCCATTATCATGCTGACCGCCATGGGCGAGGACGTGGACCGGATTATCGGCTTGGAAGTCGGCGCCGACGACTATATCGCGAAGCCCTTCAACCCGCGTGAACTCGCGGCACGCATCAAAGCAGTGCTGCGGCGCGCCACATCGTCAAGCGTGCCCGATGCGGGGGGCGGGCGAACTGAAAAATTGGCGTTCGTCGGTTTTGAGTTGGACCCAACTACCCGCACACTTAGAAAAGAAGGTGTCGATGTAGGGCTGACGGCCGGTGAATATGACCTATTGATCGCTTTTGTGGATCATCCCCGGCGGGTTTTGAATCGGGACCAGCTATTGGATATGGCGCGGGGGCGAGCGGCAATTCCCTTTGATCGCTCAATCGACGTGCAGGTTGGTCGCCTTAGGCGTAAGTTGGAGAGCGACCCCAAAAGTCCAACGTATATTAAAACGGTAAGAGGTGGGGGCTACATGTTCACCCCAGAAGTCACCACTTTATGAAGCGCTTGATGCCCGATAGCCTGAGAGGCTGGGTTTTCTCGGTTCTGCTGACTGTCATAGTCCTTATCAACGTTACATCCCTATTCTTCTATTTCGTTTTTCGCGAGGAAATTGCAGCCTCGGCATCTGCATCTCAAGCAGCCGAGCAGATCATTGCTCTTAAACGGCTGATCGAGACTGTGCCGCAAGACGAGCAAGTCGCACTGATAGAACGTTTAAGCTCGCCAGCCATGACGTTGCTATTGACGCCGCGGCCTATAGTCCATGAGTCGGATGACCAACTCAGCTCCCGTGTCGTGCTTGCAAAACTGCGCCGCGAATTTCCGAAGGGTACGGAAATTAGAGCCGACACTCGTATTGCGCAGCGGGGGTTCCCCGACAGTGATTTTACCGAAGCACAAGGCATATCGGAGAACGTTGAGACCGAACCAGACGGAGCCGAGAGTTTTTTTTCCCCGAATGAGCAGGGCCTGTTTACCGTTTCGATCAAAGTTGGCGCTCAAACATGGTTCAATACTCGAGTGCGTCTTACCCTTGATGAACCATCGGAACAGTTTCCAACCGTACTTTGGCTGACGTTGGTGTCGATAATCATTGGCGGTGTGGCACTTTGGGGAGTGCGCCGTGCTACCGGTCCTTTATCGGTCTTCGCGTTCGCGGCGGAACGTTTAGGCGTGGATGTGAATGCCGAACCGCTCTCTGAAGAAGGGCCGTCCGAAGTACGCCGTGCCGCTCGCGCCTTCAATACCATGCAGATGCGCTTGAAGCGCTTTATCCAAGATCGCACCCATATGTTGGCGGCGATATCGCATGATTTACGCACACCGATTACACGGCTTCGGCTGCGCGCCGAGTTTGTGGAAGACGACCGCGAGCGCGAGCGAATGCTAAGTGATCTGGCGGAAATGGAATCTATGATTTCGGCCACCCTTGCTTTTGCACGTGACGATGCGGCTAACGAACCTGTCAGCTATATCGATGTGGCGGCGGTCTTGGCATCGTTGTGCGCCGACCAAGCGTCCGCTGGCAGCGCCGTGAGCTATACTGGGCCGGACAGTTTTGAATTGCTTGCGCGTCCTATAGCTTTGAAGCGCGCAGTCAATAACATCGTCGAAAACGCGGTGAAATATGGGCAGTGCGCCCGCGTAATATTTCAATCAACCAGCGATGAAGTTCAAATAACTGTAGATGATGACGGGCCTGGGATCGACGAAAGTGACCGCGAGCGTGTTTTCGAACCGTTCACGAGGCTTGAAAGCTCCAGGTCTCGCGAAACTGGTGGAACGGGGTTGGGCCTGACAATCTCGCGCAACGCCATCCGCAGTATGGGCGGTGACTTGGATCTGAGGAACCGACCGCAAGGCGGCCTGCGGGCAACAATAGTGCTGCCGATTGCAGGTGCCGAACTCCTCGCCGATCAGTAAGTCCGACCCATTCAAAAAAAATGACCCTACGGATGTGCGGGGTTCGCGGCCGTCCCCCCAACGACAGTAGACCATTCCCGAACCCGGCAAGATTCAATAAGCTCGTTGGTCAGGTAAAGGGCAGTCTTTGCAAAATTGCCCGCCACGCTTTTGTCTTCGCCATTGAAATATAGCAGGGCCCCATCCACAGAATCTGATAGGGCGCCCGCCAGAATCAAATCCCCATTGGTTTCAGCAACTCATGCCTTTTCCATGTACGCTGCGCTAAATTCAGGGCGTTGTTCGTGATAATCATCAGCGAGATCGTAGAAAGGCAGCAAGTGCTTTATAGCCTTGCTTCTCCCGACATTCGTCAAGCGTCTCGGCCGCCGCGTGCCGCGGACCACGCCAGCGGATCTTGAAGAAACTCGCGTACGCCCGCAATAGCTTCTGCTGGAAAATACTTTCCGGCTTCTGCGGCTTCTAGCACATCGGCCCAGGTGCACAGATAATGTAAGGCAATATTTTCCTTCTCCAGACTTTCGATGGCTCCTGGAAACGCGCCGTAGAAGAACACGACGAAACAATGTTCGCATTTCGCACCGGCGTCGCGCAGGGCATTCACGAATAAGAGTTTAGATCCGCCGTCGCTGGCCAAGTCCTCGACCAGAATGACATTCTGGCCTTCGTCGAGCACGCCTTCAATTTGTGCCATGCGCCCAAAGCCCTTCGGCTTTTTACGTACATATTGCATGGGCAGATTTAATGCATCGGAGATCCAGGCCGCATAGGGTATGCCGGCGGTTTCGCCCCCGGCTACAGCGTCAATGGCATCGTGCCCGACATTCTCTTCAATTTCCGCCTTGGCAAGCGCCGTGATGGTTTGACGCGCCTCAGGAAATGAGATGAGTTTGCGGCAATCAATATACACTGGGCTCGCCCATCCCGCGGTCAGTGTGTAGGGCTTTTCTGGGCGAAAATTCACCGCTTTGATATCTAAAAGAATTTTTGCAACTGTTTGACCAGCGGCCTTTTGACGAGCGTTGCGGGCGGGAGAAGCAGAGGTTGGCATGGAAATATCCTGTGGAAAGAGGCGTGGCGTATTTTGCGCCGTTTTAATAGGTCGAGGCACATCGTACAACGTCAATGACCGTATTGACTGCTATGATGCTGGACAGTGTTAGATAGCGACGAGGGTGTTTATGGTTTCACCGCCTCTCATTTGGGCTTTGACGGACGACCGGGCAGGGAACACCGCTCAGGTGCTGGGCGTGGCCGAGGCGCTCAATCGGCCATTTTTGACTAAGAACATTCGCTACAATCCATTGGCGAAATTGCCTTCGGTGATTATCGGCGCAACAGCTTTCGGCCTGACGCCTGAATCGCGCATGGATTTCGTGGCATCTTTAGCTGGCGCAGCACCTGATATCGTGATTTCCGCGGGACGGCGCACGGCACCTGTCGCTCGCTGGATCAAGCGCCGTGCGGGGAAGTTGGTACGCCTCGTTCACCTTATGCATCCAGGGCATGGTGCTTCGGACTTCGATCTTATCGTCGTGCCGAACCACGATAAATTAGCTCCAGACGGCGATGCGCCAAATGTTATGCGGATTACGGGGGCTCCTCACCGGGTCAGCGCGGCGCGCCTTGATCTCGCGGCAGAACACTGGAAAACGCAAATCGGCGGTGTTCCACGGCCTTTCATTGCAGTGTTGATGGGGGGGGCCACTCACAGCCAGGCCTTTCCGGCGGACCGTGCAACTGCGCTTGGCCAGGCGGTAAACAGAATGGCGGCAGACGTCGGGGGCTCTGTCCTGCTAACCACGTCGCGACGCACAGGCATTGGATCTGAAGAAGCGCTGGATAGGGCCATTCCGGAACCGCGCCGCGCATTTTTCTGGAGCCGCGGCGGCGAAAACCCCTACATGGGTTTCCTCGCGCTTGCAGATGCGATTGTTGCCACTGGCGACTCTGTATCCATGTGTTCCGAAGCTTGCGCAACGCCGGCGCCTGTCTATATCTACGCCCCCGATGATATAACGGTACCGAAGCACCGGCGTTTACATCAGGAACTCTACGACTTGGGTTTAGCGCGACCTTTCTCGGGCCGCTTCGACGACTGGACGCATCCGCCTCTTAATGCGGCCGGCGAGATCGCCCGGACTATTGATGATCTCATCGCGGGACGCGGGTTCCCCGCTCGCTAAAGGACACGTGATGCCCCGCTTTTCTGCCAACGTTTCGGTACTGTTTACGGAAGTTCCGTTTCTCGATCGGTTTGCCGCGGCGGCGGCAGTGGGTTTCACCGGAGCCGAGTGCCAGTTTCCCTACGAATTCGAGTTAGGAAAACTTGGCGATGCGGTCGCGATGGCGGATGTAAAGATGGCGCTGATTAATGCGCCGGCCGGTGATTCCGCGGCTGGACAGTGCGGTCTGGCGGCGTTGAAAGGCGAAGAAAAGCGGTTTCGCAAATCCATAGAAACGGCTCTTAACTACGCTGAATTTTTAGAGTGTCCGCGCGTTCATGTTTTAGCGGGATTTGCCGATGCAGCGGATCTTGTGGCGATGGACACTTATCTTGCGAATTTGCGCTATGCGGCAGATATGGCGCGCGAAGTCGATGTGTGTGTCGTGATCGAGCCGATTTTTATGGAAAATTATTTTCTCGACCGGCCGAGCAAAGCGATTGATATTTTGGCCCGCGTCGATCATCCAAACCTTCGATTGCAATATGATCTGTACCATGCCCAACAGTGCCAGGGCGGATTGTCAGCATTCATTGAAGAGCATTTGCATGTGATTGATCACATACAAGTAGCCGGCGTGCCTGATCGTCACGAGCCCGACAAATTTGGCGAGGTCAACTGGCGGTATCTTTTCGATTTGCTGGATTCACACGGTTATGATGGCTGGGTGGGGGCAGAATATACGCCGCGCGCAGAAACAACTCAGGGGCTTGGCTGGGCGAGGGACTGGGGAATTGGCCAGCAATAGCGGGTGCTATGCGGCCTTCTTGTGCAGAGCATCGTCAATATAAAAGCCCTGGAATTTCTCGACGCCCAACTCGCTCCCGACTTTTACGCCGTTAGAATTGCTCACCCGAATCAGGATGGGCTCAACCCCGCAGCTTTTCATGTACTTGAATGCTTTTTCGCGCTCTCTCAATATTTCTTCCGCATCACCGTGCCAATGGACTTTGGCGTACTTTGCGCCAATGTAATCCAGATCGACTAGCCCCAGCGTTTGCGGAAATATGTGATCCACGCCGATGCTCGCTCCCATGGCATGTATGACACCCTTAGCGACTTCGAATTCGTCGAAGTGTTCTACGATGTCGGCTTGCCGGAACTCGAAGGACATGCGTTTCAGGAGGTTTTTGTCGGCGCTATCCATAAAATCTGCGAAAGCGGCCGTAAAAACAGTGCTGACGTTACAATTGATAGAGAAGGGGAACTGTGATGCCTGCAAGTGCTCAAACGAATTCAGCACAATTTGATCGAGAACGCGTGTGAAGTCCTTGAACAGATGACCTGAAGCTCGCATCTCTACGTCTATAAATAAGGGCTTTCGCAGCAAATCCATGCTGACAAAGTACTCGTGCATATCTGCTTGAAATTGATGTCCCCGGGTATGCTGGGCGACGACCTGATCGCGCAGAAATGCTCTTAGAAACTTTTCCGAGCCGAACTTCTGATACGCCTGCATCACATTTTGCAGGTCCTTGGCAGACAGCGCTCGCGGTGTCTTTTTCTGATCTGAATCCGGTTCGTTGGACTCCTGCATCAGTGCGGCATATTTCGCCACTCGCTCCGCTGCTCCGCGAAAGTTAGCGATAAGGTCAAACATTGTCAGGAAGCGATTTTGGTTGATAGCGCCAAAGCTTGCGGGACAATGCCGTTCGACGACGCGCAGCATGGAAACTTTTAGATCCCGGATCAACGTCAACGCCGACTGCCCCGGTGCATTTGCCATCACAGCGTATTCCGAAGGCGCGATTTGATAAACTTTGAACTGACGCATCCCAGCAAGAGTTCGCAGGCTGGTCAATGCGTGATCCAGCATCGCGGTGGTGTGTTGTGCTTGCGGTACAGCGCCGGCGAAATCGATCAGGACAACGTGCGTACCGGGAAGCGGCGCCTGACGCCAATGGCCCATATCTTCGACGAGCGCGCGCACATCTCCTGAGCGTGGTAGAATAGTGCCTGCGGCGGTCGCGGCCGTAATCGGCTCGCTGATGTCAAAGTTGGAACCTGACATTCGGGTGTCGCTTTACTGTTGATAAGCCCCACGCGCGCCGACGATGTTGAACTCGCCTTTTAGGACGCTGACAGGACGGTTTTACCGGAAATCGTCACAAAAATGCAAAGCTGAATGCTTGTATGGTTTCGAGTCTATGGCGCTTTTGTTGGAAGATTCAGTCAGGGGCCGAGAGTTTCACCGTCCATGTATTAGTGGTCGGCGTGGTTTTCTATCTCCGGTTCTTTCCTGAGGGGCGGCGACAGTTTAGGGCACCCCCGCGAAGGGCGCGGGCCAATCCAGAGTCGAGAAACGCTTTAGTGACGCCGAGAGCCCATAAAGTTTCGACTCATGACATCTGCCGGTTCGGCAGTGCCACTCGATTTTCGATCTGGACCTTGTGGGTGCACGTTTACGGCGTGGACGTTCTCTCCAACGCGGTGGCTGCGGCGGTGCCGACGATCATTGTTTGCTACTCACGCCGCGTGAGCGTGCGATTCCAGGATGGCCGCTAGTCAACAGGGCTTTGCTCAGATGCTGAACCAAGCTTTCGCACGTACCTCGGTCTTACGACAGCGGTCTGACTCTCGCGCCGGGTTAGATTGGGTAAGGCGGTGGCAAGCACCGCGCGCTTTATGCCATCTTGCAGGGGCCGCTGTTGCGGCAAGGCTGACGGGGACGTCCATGATTGCACCGACCGATAGTATTTCGATCGCGGAAGAACTCGCAACTCAACATGATGCGAAGTCGATTTTCATGCCGCTGCATGACCGTATACGGACCTTTGAGGATGCTTATGCGGTTAAGGATGCATTCGTCGATAGACAGCTGAAAAAATACAACGCAGATATTTGTGGCTACAAAATCGGTCTCACGGCGCTAAAGCTGCAAGAAATGATGAATATCGCGGAGCCGACAGAAGGCGAAGTCTTGTCAACCCGTGTGCATACTACGCCGTTCACAGCCAGAATTTCCGAGTATGTCCATCTTGGCATTGAAAGTGAAATTTGCGTCGTCCTGGGGCGCGACCTGAAGGCAGGGTGTTCACGCGCCGACGTTGCCGCAAGTTTGAGCGCCATTCACGCGGCTTACGAGCTGATCGATGACCGTGCGGCAGACTACACCGCCATGAACGCAATTTCTCTCATCGCCGATAACAGTTGGAATGAGGCTGTCGTATTGGGCGATGCTGGAGATGCGGCCCTCGATTTACGATCGAGGAAAGGGAGGCTCACTTGCAATGGGACTCTCATATGCGAGGGCTCCACACGCGATGCTATTGGCCACACCTTGGACATGGTGGTCTGGCTTGCTGGTCATCTAAGCAAGCGCGGTAAATATTTGAAAACGGGACAGCTGGTGATGACCGGTAGTCTCATGCCGCCGATTTTTCCGAAGGCCGGTGAAGAATATATTTTTGAAGTGGAAGACTTGGCGCCTGTTGTGCTGCATGTAGAGTAATATTCAACGGTGCCGCAAATGCGCAGAGTCGAACGGTAGGGAGTAGGACACAATGACGCAGGGTTTTGATATGGGTATCGCCGGCCGTACAGCGCTGGTGAGCGGTTCAAGTGAGGGCTTAGGTAAGGCCTGTGCGCTGGCTCTATCGAAATGCGGCGTGACTGTTGCCATTAATGGACGGGACGAATCTAAACTTAAAGGCACCGCATCGGAAATCGAGAAGGAGACCGGCGGTAAAGTGATACTCGCTCCGGGTGATGTAACCACTGAAGAAGGTCGTGCGGCTGTTCTCGCGAACTGCCCAAAGCCGGACATTTTGGTGAACAATGCGGGTGGCCCTCCGCCGGGCGACTTCCGCACCTGGGATGAAGAAACCTGGCTCAAGGCTTTGCGCGGCAACATGCTGTACGCGGTGTTCATGACGAACGCGGTGATGGATAACATGATCGAGCAGCGTTGGGGCCGGATCATCAACATTACATCGCAGGCCGTGAAGATGCCGATGCCCCTGATCGGGTTATCGACCAGCGCACGGGCCGGACTCACCGGATATATGGGCACCATTTCTCGTGAGGTGGCTCAATACGGTATTACTGTGAATAACTTGTTGCCCGGATTTTTTCACACGAAGCGTTTGCAGCAATATCTGGAAAGTGTCGCAGCTTCCCGCAATGTGACCGCAAGCGATGTCGAAGCCGAGCGCGCTGCTGCCAACCCTTCGCGTCGCTCGGGTGATCCCGACGAATTCGGTGCCTGGTGCGCGTTTATCGCCAGCGCGCATTCCGGATACATGACCGGGCAGAATATTCTTCTCGACGGCGGGGCGTATCCCGGCGTGATGTGAGTGCAAAATCTCGGATCTCATGACGAGGCCACAACCAAGATGTAATGGCGAATGTAGGTGTATGTGCCCGGAACAAAGTGCGGTGCTCTCTCGTTAACCACCTAAATGGCGGATCAGACGCCCGGTTTTATGTCGGTGGCGCAGCTAGCTGCTGCTTGGCTAGGCCTGTCAATGGAGGTTGGAATGGCAGATCGTATGGTAAAAGTTGACCTAAAGGCTGCATTGGATAACCCGGCCGAGGTTTTCGACACACCGGAAGAGGTATTGAAGTGCGATGTGTCAGACCATGACAAGGCGGCGATCCTTTCCCGATGGGCCTACGATGTGCGGGAGATTGCGGTCGCCGAGGAAGAGGGCATGGCCGCTGCAAAGGATGGGGAGGTCGCGGCATCGGGCGACAGTATGTCGCAGCGAATACATCTTGCGCTCCAATCGCTGCCGGAAGGCGTGAGAGAGGAAGGCGCCCCAACCAAACAAGGCGGCGGCTAGTCCAGCAGCCAGGCGCCCCAAACCGGGCAATTCTGGCCTAATGCCTGCTTCTTGATGCGGGTGAGGGGCCATGACATCATCAATCAAATTTGTAGTTCGCCGTTCACGGTGACGTTCACGGTGATGAGTGTCATTGGAGCCCTAATGCCGCGCCGATTTCCCTGGTCGACCTATTCTGACGAACGCTTGCTTCAGATGCGGCTTAAAGACCTCAAAGTCAGTGTAGAAGGAACATGGCTTGAGGGGTGTTTGTGCGAACTTTACGAAGAACTCGAACATCGAAACATCACCATCAAACCGCATGTGTGGCTTTCTGACGAATGGTTCGCACCGGAAAACACACCCGGCATCGCTATTCCCTTCTACCTCGCGCACCCCAGGCTTTCGCGGCTAGAGAAGTCAAAGATGTTTGTCGTTGAAGGCGGCACCGAGCAAGAGTGTATGCGCATTCTTCGCCACGAGGCCGGGCACGCAATACAACATGCATATGGATTGCATCGTCGTCGTCGGTGGCAGAAATTATTTGGCCCATCTTCGCGACGGTATCCCAAATTTTACCGTCCGAACCCGGCCAGTAAAAATTTCGTCCAGCATTTGCCGTTGTGGTATGGGCAAAGCCATCCCGATGAGGATTTTGCCGAAACCTTTGCGGTGTGGATGCGGCCTCGTTCGGCTTGGCGCAAACGCTATGCCGGATGGGGAGCGCTGAAGAAACTTGAATATGTTGATGAACTGATGGCCGAGATCGTGGATGAGAAACCTAAACTTACTCGTAAGTTTAAAGTAGATCCTCTCAGCACGCTCAATTACACAGTGCGCGAGTACTACGACAAGAAGCAGGCACTTTACACTGTCGAGTATCCTAAAACCTACGACAAGGAGTTGCATCGTATTTTCTCAGCTGATCCAAAGCATTCGCGTTCACCGCTCGCGTCTCAGTTTTTGCGCCGACACCGTGCCAAGATTAGGCAGATGGTGGCGAAATGGACGGGAGAGCATCAGCTGACATTGGATGCCGTGATCGACAACATGATTGGCCGTTGCCGCGAATTGAAACTTCGTGCGGTTGGGCCTGAGCGTCAACTTGCGATGGACTTTACAGTGTTACTAACCGCGAAGGCAGTGCACTCGCTTTATAGTCCCTCGCGCCGCGAATGGTTTGCGCTATGAAAAAACTTCGCGTCCTGGTGCTGCTGCATCCTGACCTTATGCCGCCGAACTCTATTCGGGGATATTCCAAAAAGGAAATCCATACCTGGAAGACCGAATTTGACGTGGTGAGTACACTGCGGGCTAACGGTCACGAGGTGCGGCCGCTCGGCGTCCAGGATGAACTTAAAACCATTCGCAACGAAATAGAGGAATGGAAACCCGATATCGTTTTCAATCTTCTCGAACAATTCCACGGCGAAGCGGCCTACGACCAGAACGTCGCGAGCTACCTTGAATTGCTGCGCATGCCTTATACTGGGTGCAATCCGCGCGGGCTTATGTTGTCGCGCGGGAAGGACCTTGCCAAAAAACTGGTTCACTATCATCGTATTCCGGTGCCGGCCTTCGCGGTCTTTCCGATGCGGCGGAAAATCAGACCTAAGGCCCGTCTTAGCTACCCGCTAATTGTAAAGAGTTTGAGCGAAGACGCCTCTCTAGGCATCGCGCAGGCGTCGGTCGTGGATACAGATGAAAAGCTCATTGAGCGCGTTGAGTTTATTCATGAACGTATCGGAACTGCGGCGATCGCCGAGCAATACATTGATGGCCGTGAGCTATACGTAGGCGTGCTGGGGAATGATCGCGTGCGCGTTCTGCCGATCTGGGAGTTGGAGTTCGGTGATCTGGAATATGGCGGTAGTCGGATTGCCACCGAGAAAGTGAAACACGATCCCGACTATCAGGATCGCCACGATATCCTTCAGGGGCCGGCGGAAGACCTTGAGCCAGAGTTGGAATCCCGTATTCAGCGCTATGCCAAACGCATCTATCGGGCATTAGAGCTGGAAGGCTACGCACGCATTGATTTTCGCTTGGGCATGGATGGGACACCGTACTTCTTAGAGGCAAATCCCAATCCCGAAATTGCGAAAATCGAAGAATTCGCGACGGCGGCAGAACATGCCGGTATCGAATATCCGGAGCTTCTCAATCGGATACTGAACTTGGGTCTTAAACGAACTCACTGATAGCGTCTGAAGACAGTGTCTGAACTTCGAGGCAGCCCCAAAGGCGGCCCGCTCTCAGGGGAAAGAGGGACCGCCCGGTGGTTCCAGGAACAACCTTCCATGCGAAATCCCCCAGGGGAGGGGAGATTGCGGATCGCACGGTTAACTTCCATATGGGAGCCCAGCTGGATTGTTTCAAGATGGGCGGGCGCTGACGAAGATCTCTGATTTTACGGTTTCAATGACCACGTTGCGGCTCTCGCTTTGGCCTCCGCGCGCTGTTGCTCCGTCAACGCAGCATCAAGCTCACTTAAAACAGCTTCTTTGGTCGGGATAAACCCAACGCGCTGTCTCATAATATTATGGAGATAGACTTCTCGCCAAAAAGCAGCTTCCCCCAGGTTCAACATCTGCGCTGGGCCCGAAAAGTGGATGTTCATGAGTTTAGCTTGGGCTTCTGGCCACCCAGAGTCGGCAGCGCGGCGTAGCCACGATAACCCCTCCAGGTAGCGCGCCGAAAATACTCCGTCCTTCTCGCCAAGTTGAACTAAGCAATCGCCTAGCATGTATTGAGCATTCTCGAATCCGCTTCCGTTGAGCGCGATGTCGCGGAACAAAGGAATTGCGGATTCAAAATCGCCTTGTTGCCAGAGCGATTGAGCGCGCTTGAAGCGCTCATTTGAATTGAGTCCCTGGGCGCCGTTCCTTTCCGATGGCGGGCCTCCTCCGGCCCCACGTCTTCGTCCGTCTCCCTGGTCCCCTCGAGGGCTCCTTCGTCCGGAGTCGCGCGATCCCGCGCACGCCGACAATAATGCCGGAAGGGCGATCATGCTCGAAAGCAGAAGAAAGCGCGTGTGGCGTAATGAAAGCTTTGCCACACGCACTTGAGCTTGGCTTGAGGGTTTCACCGGCGCCCGCCATGGCCAAATCTCAACAGTTTGTCTGCGAGTTTCTTCTGATCGTTAGACAGGGCCGCGTAGAGAGGTTCGACAGCGGTTTTAAGTTTCCTTTGGCGTTCGGCCATCGCCTCCAGCCGTGCCTCCGACCGTTCAAAGCGCTCCATCAAAGTGTGATCGCGCCGCGCAGTACGATCTTTTGCCTGGCTTTCACGCTCGGCTCTCATCTCTTCGCGTTTTTCAGACGCCTCTTTGTTCATGCTGCGGAGTGCCTCGGCGAATTGATCCCAAACCTGGGTTTGACTCTCTGTGATGTGCAATTCAGTTTTTAAGAAGGCGAGATGGCCTTCGATGTGTTGTCCGAAGCGGCCCGGCCCTCCGCCGCCCCGTCGGTGCTGCATGCCTCCGTGCTGGTGCTTGGAAGCTCCGTCGTGGTGTCGCTCAATAGCTCTTTCTGCTCGGGTGGGCTCTGCGGCTTGCGCGACTTGAGTGTAGGCGGCGCCCAGAGCTGCGAGACCGATGACACTGCCGGTTGCGGCGGCGAAGGTCAGTTTGCGCGCTTTGGAATGACCGAAGTATTTTTGTGTACGCATGAGAAGAAGTCCTTTGTTGTTTTCCCAGGGTGCAGGTTCGGGGGAAGCCGCATCCATGTTCTTCAAACGGGGGACTTCATGCTCTCCGTCGCTTACACGCTTGTCATGAACGGGAGGCGGGGGGGAGGGCGCTGAAAATATATTCTGGAAAGTCTCGATCGCGCCGCGACGGAAATCCGAGGCCAAGGCGTTAAAACCTTGAAAGCGCCGAGGATCGCGGCTTGTGGGACCTGTAATGCTGTGAAATTGTCCAAGACTGATCGGAATTACAGGCAGTTAGAGGGCATGTCGTCGACACAAAGTCGCGTATATCCCGAGGCGCAAGCTGGCGCTATCGCTGAAGATGCATCGCTAATGCGGCGCGCCGCCGACGGCGATCAGTCTGCGTGGCGTGTAATTGTCGAATCGCATTTATCGGCGATGCGAGGCCTGGCCTACCGTATGAGCTTACAGGATAGCGCTGCGGAAGACGTAACCCAGGAGGCGTTCTTACGTCTTTGGAAAATAGCGCCTCAATGGAAGCCCGAGGCCCGTATTGCCACTTGGCTTTACCGGGTTGTGCGTAACCTAGCGATTGACGCGATCCGTCGGCGCAAAACAAATGCGTCGGAAGAGTTGGATGATGGCATCGATTCCGGAATGCCGACCCCTCTTGAAGCTCTGTCATCGGCGCGGAGCAGAGCGCAAATTACGGATGCGGTCGGGCAGCTCCCGGATCGTCAACGCACGGCGATCATGTTGGTACATTTCGGCGAACTTAGTGGTGCTGAGGCGGCGGACACAATGAAGGTATCGATAGAGGCCCTTGAATCGCTATTGGCTCGCGGGCGTCGAACTTTAAAACGCGTCTTGAGCAAAGAAAATGCTGAGGCAGGAGTAGGGTGATGGACAATCACGAGAATGACCTAAACCGCGTTCGCGCGCTAATTCGCGCCTACGGATCATCGGCGGATCGCTGGCCCGAAGCAGACCGTCCTCTGGCTGCTCTGCTATCCGATGAGTCGGTGTCCAAGCTTGCGGACGAAGAGCGGGCGATTGATGATTTGCTTGATGCATGTGAAATCCCCTCTCCCTCGCAGACTCTTATAAATGCAGTGCTGACAATACCAACCCGCTCCGTTGCTTCTGGCCGGAAGGTGTTTGCCTTTGGCCTGTGGCCGTTTCGTGCGGCTTGGCAACCCGCAAGTATTGCTGCGGTCGCGCTGGTTGCAGGTATTGCCGCCGGGCAGTTCAGCCAAGTGGTGATGGAAACTACACCCGTTGCGGTTGATACAATCGGTATGGATGAGGAAACTACGTTCGCCATGGGCGAATTTGCCATGGGCGCGCTTTATATAACTACGGAAGATCAGCAATGAACTGGACCAAATATCTCGGTATCGCCGTCGTTCTTTCGGTCGTCGTTAATCTACTACTTGCCGGATTTATCATCGGTAGGTTGATACCCGAGCACCGGTTTGCGCGTGGCCACGCTGTCAGTCATTCAGGTGAAATGCGTCCCGATATGAAGGGCCTGCCGCGTGGTGGTGAGCATGACAGATACTCGCGGGAAGGAGATATAAACATCATGGCTGGTGTTTCCGCATTAAGCCCGGCCTCCCGCGACATCGTCCGCGAGATTATGCGCAAACATAGAGATGAAGCACGGCAAGACTTCCGCGTAGTGCGCGAAAAGCGAAAGGAACTTCTAGCGCTTTTTTCGGAGTCCCCTGAGGATGTCGATAGGATAGAGGCGGTGTTTGATGAACTGGCTGCGGTCACTGCTGCCGTCCAGAAAAACGCGCAAGGTCTTGTGCTGGAAATTGCGCGCGAGCTTCCGGAATCCGAACGAGCCGCATTTTTAAGATCTGCGTCTTCATCCCCGCGCATGAAGAGATCGCATCCGTAAAATACGTTTCTCGTGTACGGCCGAATGTTGTTTCTGGGCGACGGAATTTATCCTGTGCGCCGTTTGAATACCGAGTTTCTGAATTGCTTTAGAAGTTGATCAGGGCCGCGCAGATGGACCTCCCCCATCTTTTTCTCCCTGATCCGACCCCGGACAGTCGAAACCAATTTCCCCCCACTGTCCGGGGTTAACCTTAGTGTTGCGGATGATGAGGAGCCGTCTTTCGCTATTCCACCAACTCAACCGGCGGCATTGCGGGAACGCCTGCACCGATGTCGATCCACCCTTGGTAGGTGTTTTTATAACTCACCCAAGACGTATCTCCGGGCTCCAGGGTTTCACTCTCGTACTTGTAATTGATAACGCGCGGCGGCCGGCCAGGTTGTACGGAAAGGGGGAGACGAATAATATCGGCGATGACGTTACGCCCCGCCGCTGACGTATAAACGCTGCGGCAGTAATATCCGCACGGGTGCCGCGTAATCTCTTTCATGAGGGTCAGCACGGACTGTCGTAGTCGGGGTGAGCGATAGGCGCACACGTCTTTGCCTGTGACATCCACGCCCCATCCGGCAACGAGCGCCGTACCTTGGAAGCGGACGAGACTTTCTTCTTTCGTCACTTCAACGATGTAAATATTCGGCGCGAGGCGCGCCAGCATGTCATCCAGACTTCGCGCTGCGGTCGGCATCAATTCACCGCCCCGCTGAGCCAACCAATGAGTATAGAAGGCTGTGAAGGATGCCGGCCAATCGTTGGCCGCCACCTCGCTATCTTTGGTGACGATAGTTTCGTCCTTCATGGTGTCCCCCCCATGGTCGCGGCGCTTAGTTTAGTATCGAAACTATGGCGAGGGCAACGTGCCGGTTGGCTATATATATCGCCGGACTCCGCCAGATTAGGCCATACTGCTCCCCATGACAGATATAACGCTCCCCAATCTTGATCGTGCCCAGGCCATTTTGGATTTTTGGCTCGGCGCGCCGGGAACCGCCGACCATGCGGGACCACGCGGGGTCTGGTTCAAGAAGGATACGGCTTACGATGCAGCCATTTCTGAGCTGCACGGCCATGATTATGAAAATGCGCGCGAAGGTTTTTATGATGCGTGGGCGACGTCTGCGCAAACCAGCCTCGCGCTGGTCATTGCGCTTGACCAGTTTCCCCGCAACTTATTTCGGAACGATGCACGCGCTTTTGCGACTGATGCCAAAGCCCTTGCAGTTGCACAGCGTGCGATCGAGCAAGGCTTTGATAAGACCGTACAGTCGCACCATCGGATTTTTTTCTACCTGCCGTTCGAGCACAGCGAAGACATTGCCATGCAGAAACGCTGTCTTGATCTGATCAAGAGTATGCCGGAATTCGAATTGAAGGACGGTTACTACGACTATGCCGTGCGGCATCACAAGATTATCCAGCGCTTCGGCCGCTTTCCTCACCGCAACAAGATGCTCGGTCGCGAGAACACGCCCGAAGAAGCAGAATTTCTAACCCAGCCTGGTTCGGGGTTTTAAGTCGCGAGCCTCGCTTGTGTTCAGCGGGCTCTGGCCCTGCCACCTTTCGAAAATAGGCCTAACAAGTGTTTGATCTCGCTGCAGTGCAGCAAGTGTAAATATATTCAACTAATACGAGCGCAATAAACTTTATGTCGGTACCTTTTTTGGAAACTAAAGGTAACCACGGACGAAATATGACCAACCGGACTAGGCCAGTTACTTATTGTTTCACAATAGTTTAAGCCATGCATTTCGTGCAGGGGTGTTATGTTTCGTTCAGTCTTGACGAAACAATATGAACTTCCTAGATATCCCTTATGACAAAGAATTACGACCATGAGTTGACCCAGTTTGTTGAGGACATGGGGCTGCTGACCGAAGGTGAGGGTTTACCCCGCATTGCGGGACGCATCATCGCGCTGCTGATTGTGGAAGACGAACCCATTGGTTTCTCGGCTCTGGCCGAGCGGCTGCAGGTCAGCCGTGCAAGCGTCAGCACCAACACACGGCTCCTGCAAACGCTGGGCGTGATTGACCGCCTGACACGGCCAGGGGAACGCCAGGATTATTTCCAGATATCGGCCAACCCATACCTTCGCTTTTTGCATGGCGCATCAGATCGGTTGGCCAGATCGAAGGCCGTCGTTCAACAAGCCCAAAGCACACTTGGTCGACGTCATGAAAAAGCCGGAAAGCGATTGGATGAGTTGTTTGAATATTTCAATGCGGTGGGCGGCATGTACGAGACGCTCGTGAAGCGTTTCGCTGAAAAGAGTTAGAGACGCTTCGCCCGACGAACAGAGATCGCAAGACACAAGAGCTTGGTAGAAAGCACCAGATAGATGAATCACATTGTCCGAGATAAAGACGCGCATAACGAAGGCGACCGCCCCTATGAGGGCCTGATCAGCCCATTGCAGGACGCGACAGGCGCTGGGCAACAGGAAACGTTTTCGTCGTTGCTGCGCTCGACACTGAACCGGCTTGGGAAAAAGCAAAAGTCGCTCGGGTATGCAGGCGGCGTAATTGTTGTGCTCGTGGTGTGGATGGTCAGCGGTTTACTCAGCCCATCGGCAAATGTCGTAGCACCTGTTCCCGAGCAGGCGGCCGCTGGGGCGGTAACATCTGTGGCTGTCAGTGAATTTCAAGCCGCTAATGTCACACGGTTTATCAGCAGCCCGGCAGAGGTGAATCCGGAACGAGTACTTCCCCTACGCGTAGAAACAGCCGGGCGGGTTCAGGCGCTCCCTGTGTCCATGGGGACTTATGTAGGCGCCGGAGCGACCATTGTTCAGTTGGAGCAAGGTGACCGCACGGCCCGCCTTGAAAGCGCACGTGCCGAGTTGGCGCAGCGCGAGCGCGACAATGAGGCAACTGAGAAGTTGGCCGAAAGTGGATTTGCGACGAAGGCACGCGTGCGTGAAGTTTTCGCGGCGCTACAGGTTGCGCGGGCCCGCGTGAAGGAAATCGAGGAAGAGATTAGCAATACTTCTATCAAAGCGCCGTTTGGTGGCGTCTTGGATTCCCTGGATGTTGAAGTCGGTGAATATCTTGCTGTGGGCACAGAAGTTGCCCGGGTCGTCGACAATAACCCCTTGATTGTTGAAGCTCAGGTGGCCCAGCAGAATGTGAATCTGCTCGTGCCCGGGCTGTCGGCTAACGTATCATTTGTCACCGGTCAGGAGCGTGCGGGAACCATCCGCTACGTGTCGGTTCAGGCTGACAAAGCCACCCATACGTTTCGTGTGGAAATTGAGGTAGATAACGCGGATGGTGCAATTCCATCTGGAACCAGCGCGAAGGTGCAGGTGCCAGTTGGGGACGTCCCTGCTCACTTTGTTTCGCCCGCGATTTTCTCGCTCGATGCGGACGGTACGTTGGGTGTTAAAAGTGTGGATGATCAGGACGTCGTTCGCTTTCATGAAGTTGAAATCGTACGCGCCGAATCAGAAGGCGTGTGGGTGACAGGATTGCCCGAACGTATCCGCCTGATCACCAAGGGCCAGGGCTTTGTTGCGGCGGGAGATGTTGTCCGCCCGACCCTTGTCGCAGATGCTGTGAGTTCGGCGGCCAGAGAATTATAGCGCCAGATCTCACCGGCGTTTTTCAGGCTCTGTTTTAGCCCGAGGCTTTGGTCGCGGAGGCAGTAGCCCTGCGCATTTTGACGACAAAAGGTTAAACCCGTCATGCACGCCATTATTGACGCTGCTATAGGCCGAAGCCGAACTGTGCTTTTGCTATTGGTCCTCATCCTTGGCTTGGGTGCGGTATCCTACGTAACCATTCCCAAAGAAGCTGCACCGGATGTCCCGGTGCCCATTTTTTATGTCGTCACATCCCTTGATGGCGTGTCGCCCGCTGATGCAGAGCGTCTGTTGGTCCGGCCGTTCGAGACAGAGTTTCAGTCCCTAACGGGGCTTGATGAAATGACGGCGGTGGCGGCTGAAGGCTATGCATCGGTTACTCTTGAATTTGACCCAAGCATAGATGCGAAAGTCGCTCTCAATGATGTGCGCGAGGCCGTAGACCGGGTAAAGGCAGAGTTGCCGCAAGAAGCCGAAGAGCCGACGGTCAATGAAATTAACCTCGGATTGTTTCCTATTCTCACGGTCGTGCTATCGGGCGATGCGCCGCAACGAACTCTGTTAGAGCTTGCCAATCGCCTGGAAGAGCAGTTGGAAGCGCTTTCCGGTGTTCTGAGTGTCGATATTGGCGGCGAGCGTGAAGAGGTCGTCGAGATTCTTGTCGACCCGACCATGCTCGAAACGTACGATATTTCATTCGAAGCTCTGATTAGCCAGGTTAGCCGGAATAACAGGTTGGTCGCGGCAGGGGCGCTGGATACCGGGGCAGGGCGTATCGCGCTAAAAGTTCCCGGTGTCATAGAGGAAATCGATGAAATTCTAAGTATGCCGGTGAAGGTGGACGGCAGCACGGTCGTCTCGTTTGAAGATGTTGCAACTATTCGCCGTACTTACAAAGACCCCAACAGTTTCGCGCGTCTCGGCGGCCAGACGTCCGTAAGCTTGGAAGTCAAGAAACGAGTTGGCGCCAACATCATCGAAACAGTCGAATCTGTGCGCGCACTTATAGAGGCGCAAAAGCCAAACTGGCCTGCAACCGTATCGGTGGACTATCTTCAAGATGGATCCGAGCCGGTTCGCATAATGCTCGGCGATCTTGAGAACAATGTCATCGCCGCCATCATTCTCGTTATGATCGTGATCGTTGCAGCTCTAGGTTTGCGCTCGTCTATCTTGGTGGGGATCGCGATACCGGGGTCGTTTCTCACCGGCATCGCCATCATTTTTGCCATGGGCTTTACGCTGAACATGGTTGTTCTGTTCAGCTTGATTCTTGTGGTGGGAATGCTGGTCGATGGCGCCATCGTCACGGCTGAATTAGCCGACCGCAAACTTGACGCCGGATATAGTCCGCGTGAAGCCTATGCGGTTGCCGCCAAGCGGATGGCATGGCCTATCATTACCTCTACGGCGACTACGCTTGCTGTCTTTGTGCCGCTTTTATTTTGGAGCGGTATGGTGGGCGAGTTCATGAAGTTCATTCCGATCACCGTGATGATGACGCTCGGCGCGTCCCTCTTCATGGCGCTGATTTTTATCCCGGTACTTGGCAGCGTGCTTGCTTCTAAAACAGGTTTGGGCGCGGATGGCGGCAAGACGGCCGAGAAAGACAAAGACTCTTTTCAAAGTGAGCTCTCGGCGCACCCCGAAAGCTTGGGTGGGTTTACCGGCCTCTACGTGCGCACCTTGAAGAGACTTAACCTGCGGCCTTTGGCCACCTTCGGTGTGGCGGTTGCTATGCTGCTAGGTACCTATGTAACCTACGGAATCTTCGGTCCGGGCGTGTCATTCTTTCCGGACGTCGAGCCGGAGTTCATTCAAGTTCAAGTTCAAGCGCGTGGAAATCTCTCGATCTGGGAAAAGGATGTGCTTGTTCGGCAGACGGAAGAGCACCTGTTGAACATGCCTGAACTTGAGCATGTCTACGCGCGGGTGGGCGCAGGGTCCTCACAAAACATGGCTGAAGACGTGATCGGGGTGCTGCAGTTGGAATTAGTCGATTGGAATATGCGGCGTCCGGCTGAAGCGATTATCCGCGATATTCGCGCCGCAGTG
>JAUIGX010000233.1 GCA_030432435.1 Alphaproteobacteria bacterium | reverse complement strand
CCGTCGGATATTTTGGAGAAGCCGAAAGCCAGTATTTGTGTCTTCGCGATTTGCGCCGAGACTGCCGAGGAGGCCGATCGTCTGGCTTCAAGTGGCGCTCTTTGGCGGGTGATGCTTGAGAAAGGTGCGCTTGGCCCCTTTCCAAGCCCGGAGGAAGCCGAAGCCTATCCTTATACGGCTGCCGAACGGCGCTCAGCCGAAGCCGGAAAGCGGCGCGGTATTGTCGGGGATCCGGCAACCGTTAAAACGCAGATCGAAGCGATGGCGTCCGCCTGCGATGTGGATGAGGTTATGGTGGTTACAATCTGCCATGACGTGCGCGCCCGCCTGCGGTCTTACGAATTGATCGCCGAGGCTTTTGGATTAGAACGCCGCCAGTTGGCCTAAAGATTAAACCTTCTCGATTTTGACGGTCTCCTTTGAACGGTTGAACGGCTTTTGCTCCGCGCCGTGCTTTCGTGCGATGATTAGGTTCACACCGAACTACAGGATTCAACATGCCGCCGCTGGAAAAAGCAAAACTAACCGTTCGCAACGCAAGGGTGGAGGATATCGAAGGTATCCGCACGCTTATGAAAACGGTGTACCCCGACATGCCGGCCTATACGGCGGATATGCTGCGCGGCCAGATCGCCAATTTTACCGAAGGGCAGTTCGTCGCACTCTATGACGAGGAGGTCATTGGGTATTGTGGGACCTTCCGCATTGATGAATCCATCGCGCTTGCGCCGCACACATGGGTAGAAATCACAGGCGGTGGTTTTGCGTCGAGACACGATCCCACCGGCAATATGCTTTACGGAATGGAAGTCTGTGTTGATCCCGAGTACCGAGGCCTTCGCATTGGTCAGCGGTTTTATAACGAGCGCAAAGCGCTGTGTGAACGGCGGCGGATGAAGGGCATCGTTTTCGCGGGCCGTTTGCCGGGATTAGCCCGTCGGATCAAAGAAGTTGGAACGCCCGACGAATACGTCAAGCGGGTTCAGGCCCGCAAAATTCGCGATACGGTCTTGTCTTTCCAAATTCGCAATGGCTTCGAGGTCATCGGCGTTCTCCCCGAATACTTGCCTTCGGATCGGGCATCGCTCGGGTATGCCACGCACATGAAATGGCATAACCCACGCTATTCGGCAGATGCAGTTTCTACTGAGCGTAAGGAGCGTCTGCACAACAAAACCACAGTACGAGTTGCTGCTGTTCAGTACATGCAACGCCAGGTCAAATCATTCGAAGAGTTCGGGCATCACGTCGAATACTTTGTTGATGTGGTCGCCGATTACGGCGCCGACTTTGTTGTTTTTCCGGAAATGTTTTCGCTGCAGCTATTGTCGATTGTCGATCAGCGACTCAACGCGGAACAGTCGATTGCCGAGCTCACCAAATTTACCGAGCCGTTCAAAGAGATGATGAGTGACTTAGCTATTCGCTATAACGTCAACATCATCGGCGGTAGTCACCCGTCCTTGCAGCCCGATGGCGATGTGCACAACGTTGCTTACGTGTTTCTGCGCGACGGCGCTATCTACACTCAGGAAAAGTTGCACCCCACGCCAAATGAAAAGCGGTGGTGGAATATTAAAGGCGGCGAGGGCTGCAGTGTCATTATGACCGATTGCGGAAATATCGGAGTGCTTATTTGTTATGACTCTGAGTTTCCTGAACTGCCGCGTCACCTCACTGATCAGGGTGCGCAGATATTGTTCATCCCTTTTTGTACGGATACGAGAGAGGCTTATCTACGGGTTCGTTACTGTGCGGCGGCGCGCGCCGTAGAAAATCAAATCTACGTTGCCATGGCGGGTAACGTCGGCAACCTGCCGGGTGTCGAGAACATGGACATCCAGTACGCTGAAAGTTGCATCCTGACCCCGTGTGATTTTCCGTTTGCGCGTGACGGTATCGCCGCGGACACAACCCCGAACACCGAGATGGTGGCGATTGCAGACTTGCGGCTCGATGATCTGGAAGCGGCCCGCAACGCGGGAACAGTGCAAAACCTTAAGAACCGGCGGTTCGATCTGTATTCCGTTGTATGGCGGGCGAAGGAGTAGCGCCGCCGTCCGTCTGCTGCTGGTCTGTGCCGATTCCCCCTCAGGAGGGGTTCGTATCCGTTTAGACCTCTAGGGGGTCGGTCCTTTGTGTGCCGAGCCGCCGCACCGTGATGCGGCGGCATTAGACTGTTTGTTTCCGTTTCGTTGACTTCATTCGAAGTGACGAGTTAAGTACAGGCGCGGAAGCGGTCGCGGGGCCGTCTCCGTTTCGACAATCGCCTGGAAACAAGCAGGTTTTCCCGCGCACTGGATATGCCATGACCCAAGCTGCGAAATCAGCCGCCCGGCCCCTTTCACCGCATTTGCAGGTGTACCGGCTTCCGTTGGCGGCCCTCACATCCATTTTCCACCGTATTACCGGGGTCGGCCTGACCCTAGGCATGCTCTTGTTAGTCTGGTGGGTGGCAAGTGCCGCTTACGGACCAAGTGCTTATGCGGCTGCGACCGGCTTCATCACTTCTCCCATCGGTTACCTCTTGCTGATCGGGTTCTCGGTGGCGCTGTTTTTTCACCTTTGTAACGGCATCCGGCATTTGTTCTGGGATGCGGGCATGAATTTTGAGATCGCGGAAACCAAGCGGGGTAATTTTCTGGTTATTATCGCCACCATCGCATTGACGGTGGTCAGCTGGTTCCTGGCGTTGGTTTAGGGGGCCATAGAATGTTCGCATCAACCAATCTTCGCTCGGCGCTTGGCCGCGCGCGCGGTTTGGGCTCGGCAAAAGAAGGCCTGCACCACTGGTGGGCTCAGCGTCTGACCGCTCTAGCTCTCATCCCACTTACGGTTTGGTTTGTGGTTTCGCTGATTAGCTTAACCGGCGCCGGCCATGGAGAATTTGTGGCGTGGCTTGCCAACCCCATCAATGCGACGGCGATGATCCTGTTCCTCGCTATTGCCTTTCATCACGCCCAGCTGGGCGTGCAGGTTGTGCTTGAAGATTACGTGACCAGTCACGCCCTGCGCACAACCAGCGTTATCGTCGTCAAATTTCTTTGCTTTGGCTTAGCTGCCTTCAGCATCGTATCCACCCTCATCGTCGCGTTTGGAGTCTGATCGTATGGCCGCTTACACAATCGTCGACCACGAATACGACGTGGTTGTTGTCGGTGCAGGTGGTGCCGGTCTGCGCGCTACTTTCGGCATGGTGCAGCACGGACTGAAAACGGCCTGCATCACCAAAGTGTTTCCCACCCGCAGCCACACTGTGGCCGCGCAAGGGGGCGTCGGCGCGGCACTCGGCAATATGGCCGAGGACAACTGGCTTTGGCATATGTACGACACGGTCAAGGGCTCGGACTGGCTCGGCGACCAGGACGCAATCGAGTACATGTGCCGCGAAGCCATTCCGGCGGTTCAAGAACTTGAGCACTACGGCGTGCCGTTCTCGCGTACACCCGAAGGCAAGATTTATCAGCGCCCCTTTGGCGGCCACATGCGCAACTTTGGCGAAGCGCCCGTACAGCGCGCGTGCGCAGCCGCCGACCGGACCGGCCATGCCATTCTGCACACCCTTTATCAGCAGAGCCTAAAACACAAAGCAGAGTTCTTTGTCGAATATTTCGCCATTGATCTGATCATGGATAGCGACGGCGCTTGCCGTGGTGTCATCGCGCTCGATATGGCGACCGGGACTATTCATCGCTTCAAGTCACATACAACGGTGATGGCGACCGGTGGCTACGGTCGCGCTTACTTCTCCTGCACATCCGCGCATACCTGTACCGGTGACGGTAACGCTATGGTCGCGCGGGCAGGTCTTCCGCTGCAGGATATGGAGTTCGTTCAGTTTCACCCGACCGGCGTTTACGGCGCGGGCGTGCTGATCACCGAAGGCGCGCGTGGCGAAGGCGGATACTTAACCAACAGCCAAGGTGAGCGCTTCATGGAGCGTTATGCGCCCACGGCGAAAGACCTTGCCTCTCGCGACGTTGTTTCCCGTGCCATGACCATGGAAATTCGCGAAGGTCGCGGTGTCGGTGCAGAAAACGATCACATTCTTCTGCACCTGGAACATCTGGGCTCGGAAGTGTTGTACCAACGTCTGCCCGGCATCACCGAAACCTCGAAGGTTTTCGCGGGCGTCGATGCAACCAAGGAGCCCATCCCGGTTCTGCCGACTGTGCACTACAACATGGGCGGCATTCCCACCAATTACATGGGCGAAGTTATCAACCCGACGGCAGATAACCCTGATGCGGTCGTCCCCGGCCTTATGGCCATCGGTGAAGCGGCCAGCGTGTCTGTGCATGGCGCAAACCGGCTCGGGACCAATTCGTTGCTCGATATCGTTGTGTTTGGCCGCGCGGCCGCTCTGCGCGCCAAGGATTTGATCACAAAGGGAATGCGTCATCCCGACCTGCCGAAGGACTCGGCCGATCTCGCCTTGTCCCGTCTCGACCGGCTACGTAATGCGAACGGTTCGTTGACCACGGCTCAGATTCGCCGCGATATGCAGCGGAACATGCAAAACGATGCCGCTGTGTTCAGAACATCGAAAACCTTGAAAGAAGGCTGCGAAAAAGTCGGTCAGGTGGCGCAGTCGCTTGGCGACATTAAGGTGTCCGACCGCTCGCTCATCTTCAACACCGACCTTATCGAGGCCTTAGA
>JAUIGX010000232.1 GCA_030432435.1 Alphaproteobacteria bacterium | reverse complement strand
TGACGATTACCGTCCGGTGTCGATGCCGATGCCGACGCCACAAATTCTCGCCACTGCCCCGAATTCGCTGTGGCGCCCCGGCGCACGCGCGTTTTTCGAAGATCAGCGCGCCAAGCAGGTCGGCGATGTTCTCACTGTTGTGGTTAACATTCAAAACGAGCGGGCTCAGTTGTCCAACCAGACATCGCGCAGCCGCAACGGGAGCGAAAGTGTCGAAGCGCCAAGCGTTCTCGGCCTGAACCCCAGTTTCTTGCAGCCGCCCGCGGCCGGCGGCCCCTCACTGGATGCGAACAGCACCAGCGATTTTACAGGCGGAGGAACTGTAAACAGATCTGAAAGCGTCAACATCCGCCTGGCTGCGATTGTCACTCAGATTCTGCCCAATGGAAATCTGGCGGTTATCGGCAAACAGGAAGTCCGTGTGAACGGCGATGTTCGTGAACTTCAAGTCGCCGGCGTTCTGCGTCCAGAAGACATCCGCTCGGACAATACAATTACCTGGGACAAAATTGCAGAAGCCCGCGTTGCCTACGGCGGTCGCGGCACCATCACCGATGTGCAGCAGCCCCGTTACGGCCAGCAGATCTTTGATGTCCTCTTTCCCTTCTAGTAGCGACCCTGTGCCCGCCGCCGACCCGCTCTTGCGCGGTCCGGCGGGCACGCTGGACGCTACGCCTTCTGTTTAGATGTGGTGTTAGACCGGACCGAATCGCAAGATACGGGCCTTTCCATCCCGCTCTGCCGCGTTCCATGGCCTTAAGCGGCGCAGAAGCAACCTCGGCCGGTGGTTTTGAACCACCGGCCCTTTTTTTATTCTGAAAACTCGGACGGCGTCCGCAGAGTTGGCCAGCTATCGGGGCTCTCTCAATACGGCGAGTCGCCGGATATTTCGGCGGCTTCCCTCGCCTCCATTGGCTGACTTTAGAAAGCCGGCGACAACTCTTGAATCCCGCAAAACATCAGCGTTTGAGCCGATTCAAGCGCCCAAATAGTGGCCGAACGCCAAAAGGTTAAAACGTTTTATTAACCTTTTGGCGTCATTAGTGGCGGCCATAGGAATGTTTCTCGGTTCTAGGCCTCCGGGCCACGGTATGATCAGGCATAGGGGATTAAACGGATGAATATGATGAGCACCACAGCGCCCTCGACCCTTTCTATTCTTGAGGAAGACGCACTCGCGCTGACACAAACGGCACTGGAAATTTCTCGTGCGTTTGAAAGCAAAGACGAAAAGCGCCTCACCGCCGCTCTCGACCGCAACCTGAAGCTTTGGGTCGCGATCCGGACAGTGGTTTCTTCAGCGGAAAATCCGCTTCCAATTTCGATCAAGGACAACTTGATCCGTCTTTCCAGCTTTGTCGCGCAAAAGACCTTCGAAATGCAGGGCGGTGCCAACGTCAAGACGATTGAAGCCTTGACCAACACCAACTTGCAGATCTCCGAAGGCCTTCTCGACAAGCAAAGCGCCTAAGGTCCATATTCCTGTTTTCATACCGGATTGATGCAAAACGCCCCCGTTCGCGGGGGCGTTTTTGTATGTGCGGGGTGCCGTAGGTGACGAAGATGCGAACTGGCAGACTTTGGTATCGGTTGCGCCTAAAAACCTACGCCGAAGCGCTGTTCAATTATCATCTTAGTTCAGAAGATAGGTTCGAGAATGGGGAGTTGTTGGCCCGGAGGAAGTCAGAGTGGATACATGTCCGAGCGGACAATGTTACCCTAATCGGCAAGGAAGCAAACAAAGTTGGGGACAGCAGGAAGTCACTTCAATTGAAACGACCGAGAAGATGCTCACCGTTAGTTACAAAATCATGCGAGATTTACTTCCACTTTTGAACTAAATTCTCGCTCGATTGCGATTGGGGAGATCGATCGCATTTCGCGATCAAATGTTTTTCAAGATAGATGGGGGCTATTTAACCATGAGTATCCACTCCACTACTAAACATGCGTTCATCGCTGTTAGCATGACCGCTTTCGCCCTGGCAGGGTGCTCGCAGGAAAGCGCCATTCCTGATTCATCTCTCGCACATGCGGGCGCAGAGTGGCCCACCATCGGCGGCGGGATGGGCAACGATCATTTCTCTACCCTCGACGAGATCAATACTGGGAACGTCGCCCAGTTGGGCGGTGCTTGGGTGGTGGACCTCGTCGATCCGGTGCGTGGGACTGTCGTTGTCCAGGACGGCAAGATGTATGCAGTGACGGCGAAGAATGCTTACGCCCTCGACCCTGTCACAGGGGAGACAATCTGGAGCAAAGAGCTGCCGTTCCAGTCCTATGTTCTCTTCAAAGGCCCAGCACTCGGCGAAGGCCTCGTGTTCGTTGGCCTTGGCAATTCGAATATCGTAGCGCTGAAGCAAGACACTGGCGAGCAGGTGTGGGAGGCGCGCGTCGGCGATGGCGGTGTGGATGGCGAAGCCATACGCGGACAATTCATCGCGGGTGGTCCTAACTATGCCAACGGCGTGCTCGTTTCGGGCCTAGCTAATGCAGATTACGGCATTCAGGGCCGCGTTGTTGGTTTCGATGCTAAGACCGGCGAGCGGTTGTGGACGTTCAATACAACTCCCACTACTCAAGACGAGCTCGGTGCAGATACATGGCCATGGGATCAAACCGAATGGATGCCGGGCGGTGGCGGTGTTTGGTCGATCCCTGTCATCGATCCCGATTTGAACATGGTTTATTTCGGTGTGGGCAATCCGACACCGGGCTTCAGCGGCGAAATCCGCGAAGGCGACAATCTATATAGCGACTCCCTGGTGGCCCTAGACCTGAACACCGGCGAAATCAAATGGCACTACCAAGTCACTCGGCACGACATTTGGGAAGCAGACCTCGGCACTCCCATCATTCTCTATGATGCCGAAGTGGACGGCCAAATGCGCAAGGCGGTCGTGGCCGCCACGACCTATGGCGACTTCTTCATGTTCGACCGGGTGACCGGCGAGCCAATCTGGCCCATCGAAGACCGCCCGGTGCCTCAGAGTGATTTCCAGAAAACCGTCGCGACACAGCCGTTCCCGGTCGGCGCCGACCGAATTGGGCCAAACTGCGTGGACCCCGAGACCATTCCAGAGGGGTGGGAAGCGAAGTGCATCTACGATCCGGTCGATCACACAATGCCAAACGCAATGTATCCTGTGAAATCGCTGCGTGCTGCACCGATGGCGTACAGCCCGGTCAATAAGAGGTTCTTTGCAACCGGTGCCGAATGGCCATTGTGGTTTCTCCGCTTCGAAGATCCGCAAGTATTCTTTGCCGGGGCCAACGTACCGGGAATCAGATTCAAAGGCCTTTGGGCCGCGATGGACGCGACAACCAATAAGCTTGTTTGGCGGCACTACGAAGATTACGAAGTTCAGGAGAACGGCAGCGGCTTTCTGGCAACAGCCGGAGGGTTACTGTTCCACGGCAGCACAGACGGCAACGTCGAAGCTTTCAGCCAGGAAAGTGGCGATCTTCTCTGGCAGTTCCAAACCGGTGCAAGCGCCAACAATGCGATTGCGACCTACGCCGCGAACGGCAAACAGACAGTGATCGTGGCATCGGCCTCGAAGCTATGGGCGTTCCAGCTCGGCGGCACCGTGGCGCAAAGCGATACGGCGCCCAATCCGGTGCCGACGGTTACCACATTTCGAGGCCGCATCGAGCAAGCTGAAGAAATTATCATGGCGCCGATGATCGAGGACTCCGGACTTGAAATGAGACGCACCGTGCAGGACGAATACGCCTTCCGTCCGTTACGGGTGCGCGTAGAAGTCGGCGGTAGCCTTACCTTCAAGAACAACGGTAAAGAAACGCATGATGCTACGGCCAAAGATGGTTCCTGGACGACCGGACCACTCGCCCCTGGCGAGTCAAAAACGGTGAAGTTCGATCAAGCGGGCGAATATGCTTACACCGACACTCTGCACCCGTGGCAGTTCGGCCAGATACTTGTCGAGTGATAATGGAAATTTTCCTTACAAGTCCTAAAAGGTAAATCTGAAATGAGTACGGCCCCCACGATTAATGGGGGCCGTGTTATTTTCTCTCGGAGATAACTATACCCCGTCATAGTAACACGGGGGGCTCAAAATACGTCTAGTTCGAATCACCTCCGGCACGCCATTCCCGTGCAAAACTGCGAACTTGTTCGGGGCTTGTGTTTGAGCCTTTTGCGATAGCCGCAGCGAGCACGTTCTTTGAGCCGCGCATGTGGATTTCATCACCTTTGAACTCGACGTTATCCAGCAAGAGCCGCAGATAGGCTTGGCGGAAGCGTACATCTCCGCCGGTCCAAAGATCGCGCAGACCCTTGGCGAAGGCTTCTATCTTTTGCGGCCCGGCCCATCCGGTTGGAATGTCGAGGCGACGGCCAAGCATTGCCATCTGCCGTTCTATTTCATCGCGCTGAGCTTTGCGTCGCCCATGGTGTTCCGTGAAGTCGGGGTCGTCCGCCGCCATCTTGCCCATGGCGACCAAATTCATGAGCCTATCAATCTCGCCCTTAATGCGCCGCAGGTCGCGGCCAAGCGCCTGTTTACGCGCAGCGGAGTCATCTTTCCCGGTCTTGGTTTGCGCCCGGAGTTGGGTGAGCAATTCTTTCAGATGGTCAGGTTCCAGAACTTGTTCCAGCAGTGCATCGCTGACCAGATCGTCCGCCATATCCATCCGC
>JAUIGX010000231.1 GCA_030432435.1 Alphaproteobacteria bacterium | reverse complement strand
AAAGATAATCTGCTGAATAGCTGGAAAGCTCCACAGGAACGACACTGTCGTGATATGTAACTTCTGGTGTTTGGGCATGAACAATTGGTTCCCAACACAATACAAGAACAGAGAATATGGAGATTTTTTTGAACATTGCCGACCTCTCAAGCGAACACAATGAGTGTTTCAGCTTGTTGAGTTTAAGCACCCGTCGGAAAGTATAGCCCTCTCATTCCTTTGCCCCCGACGATGCCGAACAAGCCTGAATCTCTACAACCAGTTCCTGGAATACGTTACCCATCAATGATTCAATGCAAGGGCTTGAGAAGGCGTCAGGGTCGCTGAGGTCTCTGCCGAGTACCGGAATTTCAAGAGAGGCGTTTTCAACGACGAAAGCGTCAATGGTGCGCAATACCTCCTTTAGGCTGTCTACGGCTATGCTGGAGCGAGGAGCCGCATTAAGCACGGCGACCTTCTTTTCGACAAATGCCCCCTCTCCAACGCACCAATCCAGCGCATTCTTAATCGTACCGGTGTAGCCATGCGCATATTCCGGACTTGCTATGATGACGCCGTCACAAGACTTTAGGGCCGACCAGTATGCAAGCACAGTGCTGGGCGGGCGACTTTCCAAGTCGGGGTTAAAGAGCGGCAGCGCGCCAAGGCTATCATAGACATTTAGCGTCACGCCGGCGGGCGAGCGATATGTGAGTTCCCGCAATAGTCTTGAATTGATTGATTGCTCACGAAGGCTCCCAGAAAGTCCCAAGAGATTAATTGGTTTCATTCGCCCTGCCTTCATCGCAATTTGTTGCGCCAACTCCCCCAAAATATATGAAAGCGCAAAATGCGGCGCCCCGCCTATTCATTTGTATGGCTGGCCCCGACTATTCCAGCCAATAGGTTCGCGGCAAAACACTAGACGCGGGAGTTTTCGGAAGTGTCCACACCAACAATATTGCGGGGAGTATTGCGAATCCCTGTCATTGCCGCCCCTTTGTTCATCGTATCCAATCCGGCCCTCGTTATTGCCCAAAGTCGCGCCGGAATTGTCGGGTCATTTCCGTCACTAAACGCGAGAACACTTTCGCAGCTTGACGAATGGTTGGCCGAAATTAGCGAGGCGTTAACAGAGAAAGATTCAGCAGGAAATACAATCCGTAAGCCATTTGCGGTCAATCAGATAGTACACAAAACGAACGATCGTTGGGAAGAAGACCTCGCCCTGTGTGAGAAATATCGCGTGCCGGTAATAATTTCGTCCCTTGGAGCGAGCGAAGAGCTGAATCAAACGGTGCAGGGATATGGTGGCATTAGCCTGCACGATGTCATCGATATACATTACGCAAAAAAAGCAATTGAAAAAGGCGCTACAGGCTTAATCCCAGTAGCAAGCGGAGCTGGCGGTCACGCAGGACGCCTTTCGCCATTTGCCCTAATGCAAGAGATTCGAGAATGGTTTGACGGGCCGGTCGCGCTGTCGGGAGCAATTGCGTCCGGCAGGAATATTCTCGCCGCTGAAGCGATGGGGGCGGACTTTGCCTATATAGGCTCACCGTTCATCGCAACATTGGAAGCGAACACGATAGACGACTACAAATCAGCGCTCGTCAGCTCGGCCGCAAAAGATATTGTGTATACTGATTTATTTACGGGTATTCGAGGAAATTATCTTGCAGCGTCCATACGGCGCGCCGGGCTTGATCCGGAAAATTTGCCCAAAAGCGATCCCTCAAAAATGAATTGGGGGTCGGGCGGAAACACGGACGCCAAAGTATGGCGCGACATTTGGGGTTGCGGACAAGGCGTGGGCGCTGTCACGAAAGTTCAACCAGCAGAAGAATTGGTTGATCAGCTCGTTCGTGAATATGAGGCGGCAAAAACCGATTTTCTGAAAAATACATAAAACGAGGTTCGCCGATGACACATGCCACCGCGCTTTCAGAAGCATTCGCGGAAATCGAACGGAAGTTTGGCGCTCGCCCCGCCTTTCGATTCCTTGAGGATATGGATGACGCAGAACCTGTCATTCAATGGACGTATACGGAATTTGTTGAACAATTGAGACGCGGAAGCGTTTGTCTTCAAGAACTTGGTGTGGAGGATACCGATGCTGTCGGCCTTATAGTGCCTAATACTCCACATGGTCAGGTCGCGCTCTTTGCATCTGAATTGGCGGGACGCGCGTTGCCCATGAATCCGTTATTGACTGAGGAACATTTACTGGCTCTCCTAACCGAGGCAAATGCAAAAGTATTGATTGCATTCGATGTGGATGATCGCATCAAGCGAATTGCCGATTCCGCACCCAATCTGAAACATGTTCTTTCTTTGAATGGAGGGGCATCATCCTTTGCGGCTCGATGTAGTTCAGTCGAACGCTCAAGCCGTTTTGCCCCCAGTCTCGATCCGAATAAGATCGCCGCGAACTTCCATACCGGCGGCACCACGGGAACACCTAAACTGGCTCAACAGAGCCAGGCAAATCAGCTCGCCGCAGCTTACGCGTCGGGCCAACAAACGGGATTGACGCCGGACGACCTGATAGTCAACGCCCTGCCCTTGTTTCACGTCGCCGGACCAATTTGCATTGGTCTCGCCGCGATTACCGCGGGCGCATGCCAAGTTCTCTGCACTCGGCTCGGCGCTCGCAATCCGAAATTCAATGAAAAATTCTGGCAAACCTCGGCAACACATGGCGTAACAGTCATAGGCGCAGTGCCCACGACTGTTGGAGCCTTGCTGGCAAGCATGCCCGATCAACGGTCAGACGCCATCCGGCTCGTTGTGACCGGCGGTGCCTTGCTGCCCTCTGCGTCGGAAGCCGCGGTCATAGACAAGATGGGGGCTGGTCTAAGCGTAATTTACGGCATGACGGAAACGGCTGGCATCATCGCGGTCCGCCCGCCCAACGAAGCCGCGCCGCGAGGGTCTACTGGCCCCGCTGTGCCAGGAAATGAAATTTCCATCGTCAACGACCCTCGTCAAAGGGATTGTTGCTCCCTACCGCCAGGGGAAACAGGACACGTTCTAATGCGCGGCCTAACCATGGGGCCTGGCTACACTGATGCTTCTAGAAACAGCGACCTGTTCACCTCGGATGGATGGCTAATCACTGGAGATCTGGGATCGCTCGACGCTCACGGAAACCTGAGCCTGAAAGGACGGGCAAAAGACCTAATCATACGCAGCGGGCACAATATCGACCCGGGTCTTATAGAGACTGCGGCAGAGACCTTCCCGGGGATCGTGGCTGCAGCAGCCGTAGGCGCGCCTGATGCCTACGCCGGGGAGTTGCCTGTGCTATTCGTTCAATCCGACGGTTCAACAGACATCGATATTCCAGAGCTAATCAAATCGATAGCCGCTTTGGTCGAGCGCCCAGCAGTTCCTAAATGGGTTGAGAGCATAGAGTCACTGCCGTTAACGCCAGTAGGCAAGATTTACAAACCAGCATTGATAGCTCTTACCGTTAAGCGCACATTGGACACCTTATTTAATGATAACGGTATTGATGACGCGGCAATCTCAGTCGTGGAAAAAAATGGTTACGTAAGAGCTGAGATAACTGTAAGCGAGAAGTCCTTTGAATTGGCCAAACGGCTAACGGAAACTCTTACCGTTGATATTGACCTTATCCATCAAAAATAGATGCATTGCCTTCTCATCATCCGAGTAATGCCTTTTTGAGGGCCGATCCACAATCGTCTATAGCTTGTGCGCCTGCGTCAATCTTTGCAGCCATTACTGTAAACCCGTGAATAGTTGCCTCGTACAACTTTGTTTCAACAGGAACTCCAGCTTCCCGCAGTTTTCGAGCATAGAGTTCGATGTCGCCACGCAAAATATCACATTCAGCAATTGCAACGAACGTTGGGGGAAGGCCCGCAAAATCGTTCGCAAAAATGGGCGAAACCCGAATATCGCTTATCTGCTCCCAAGACGGGAGATATTGATCGTAAATCCAGTCAAGCGCTTCAGGCTCAAAGAAAAAACCGCGGGTAACAGACCAAATTTGACTTGCAGAGGCATTGAGTGAGCCTAAGTTGCTTGAACAAAACGAGTACAAAACCTTGGGCGGGCTGGAATTAGAACGAAATTGCCCGCCCTCTGGTATTGTAATTCCGCCCGGTTGCGAGTTTTCCCGCCGAGTGTGAAACTCTCTGGGGTTGAGAAGCGTTTCTCTGCCGGATTGATCGACGGGCGTGCCTCACGCTGCCAACCGGTCAGTGAGCAGAGACGAGCAATGAGGATGGGCTAAGGTATCGCACCGTCAACGGTGTTAATGGAGCTAGCATGAAATATGTGATTGTGATCCCCGACGGATGTGCAGACGAACCGATGGAGCAACTCGGTGGGAAAACTCCACTGGAGGCTGCCCACACGCCGCACATGGATCGAATCGCCAAAGGGGGCGTCGTTGGACTTAGCAATAACACTCCGGCGCATCTGCCAGCTGGCTCTGAGGTCGCCAACCTTTGCCTATTGGGGTACGATCCAGACCAGTACTTTACTGGTCGGGCCCCGTTGGAAGCTGCGGCACAGGGGATCGAACTCGGTCCCTGTGATTGGGCCGTTCGCTGTAACTTGGTCACAATTGAAAACCAGACGATGGTCGATTTTACGGCCGACCACGTGAGCACAGCGGAAGCAACCGAATTACTGAAGACGGCCCAAGAAAAGC
>JAUIGX010000230.1 GCA_030432435.1 Alphaproteobacteria bacterium | reverse complement strand
CACGGCCCGAAGGGGTAAGATACCGGCTGCCGACAGGCCCTGATGGGGGATCGTCTAATGGTAGGACAGCGGACTCTGACTCCGTCAATCTAGGTTCGAATCCTAGTCCCCCAGCCAACTTGCATACAGATCAATGCGCACACCGTGTCCGTCATAACAGTAAGACATGAACGTGGTTGAGAGTGTGTACAGGCCTAGCTCTTTCGTGCAGAGGGCGCCCTGCGTATAACGCAACAATGAGACCTAGAATGCACGCCGTTGCCGGACCTAAGGACTAAGCCATGTTCGAGTATCGCAAAGGACTTCCCGATCGCCCCGAACGCATTGCCCGACTACCCGTGGATGAGCGGGGATACCCCATTCCTTTCTTTGTAGCCTATGTGGACGGGGCGCCGGATTTCCGGATCGTAGATCACCCCAAGGTCGTTGACGCGGCCCTTAAGCAAAAATGCTTTATCTGCGGCGACAAACTGGGCCAGCACTTCTTTTTTGCGATGGGCCCCCGGTCCGCCATTCTAAGGAAAACCAATCACGGCCCCGCGCATAAGGAATGCATCGAGTACTCGTTGAGCGCCTGCCCCTTTATCCTCTACCCCAATGTGCAACGTCGGCGTGCGGCCTTGCCGGACATTCCCTTATCGTTCGATCAAAGCATGCAGCCTGCACGGCCACCCATTTATGCAGTCGCGCACGTCTTCAAGCATGCTCAAATAAATCATAGTCCGGAGAGCCTGGTTTGCGCGTGGGAGACGATCGATTATCGATTCTGGCGTGATGACCGGTGGATTACGCCCGCCGAAGCCGAAAGCTATATCGCCGAGGAAAGCGAGCGCTATCAGGCAGATTTGTTGAAAACAGCAAAGCCCGGCGACTGGTCACAGGCGCGAATGGATAAGTGGTTGCAAGACAGTCAGGCCGAGGCGACACAGAAAACCGCGCAACTGCTGGCGTGGATCGCGGAACAGAAGAAAAACCACTAGGCCTTTTTCCATAGATTTGAAGGCGTCAACGTGCCTTTACGATAAGGACATGCCTGCGTAAGTTAGGCCCTCTCCAGATCGCTCAAGAATCACTCGCTACGACCTACGGGCGGAACTCCAACAAACAGTGCTGTGCCCGTGAGAAAAAATATTACCCACTCGAAATTCGCTGCCCGAAGCATCACGCGCACCGGCAAAGGCGCGGCGATAGCGCTTACCCTCGCGCTTAGCTCCCTTTCCGCACATGCCCAGCGGGCCTCGGAGAATGCCGTAACCTCCGCGCAAGATGCCTTCGGCACATCGGTCGGAGATGACACCATCGGACTTTATAGTTCGACCGAAGCGCGCGGTTTTAGCCCGAAGGATGCCGGCAATTTTCGGCTAGACGGCCTTTACTACGATCAGCAGGGAAACTTCGGCTTTAGCAATCAGCTTAGCTCACGCACCTCTATTCGGGTCGGATTGAGCGCGCAATCGTACCCCTTTCCTGCGCCAACCGGCATCGCCGACATTCGCCTCAGACTGCCTGGAGAAGAGACACTCATCAGTTTCAGTTCGCACTATGGCCCCTACGGGTCTTCGTACGGCGCGCAGGTCGACCTGGACACACCGATCATAGATAAAAAACTAGGAGCGGTACTAAGCGTCGGGGCCGGGCAAAAGGAATTGGATTTCCACAGCATTTTCAACTACCTGGATTTTTCAGGTTTGTTGCGCTGGACGCCGAACGACAGCACCGAGTTCATTTCGTTCCTGCAGCACAGCGACGCCGACAACGGAGAGTCCAATCCGTTCATCTTTACAGGCGGCGCCTTTTTACCGCCGAAAGTCGATCGAGATGTTCTTGCCGGACCTGATTTCAAGCAAGGCCGGCACCGGACACAGACAAATATCGGCCTCATCGGCCGCAGCACAGTGTTCGAGAATTGGCGCTTGCAGGCAGGCCTGTTCCGCTCGACGAATAAACTCGAGAATGATTTCTCTATGCTTTATCGCAACACCCAGCCAGACGGCACGGCGGACCTCAGCGTCCGGTCCCGGCCCACACCCTGGCTAGGATCCTATTCCGGTGAGGTCCGGGCATCGGGCGTATATACGGAAGGGCCAAGACGTCACACCCTGCACTTCTCGGCTAAAGGCCGCGCGGGCAAACGCCTCTTCGGCGGCGAGGATACGATAGCCTACGGCACGGCTATGATCGGCGACCCTGTTGCCATCCCAAAACCCACATTCAATCTAGGCCCACAAAGCCGCGACAAGATTCGCCACGGCACGGTAGGCGCCAGCTACGTTGGTTTATGGCGGGGCATCGGCGAGATCAGCGTGGGATTACAAAAGGCGTTTTATCGCCGCACAGTTAACCATCCTGCACGTACTCCAGCGACTACACGCAACAATCCATGGCTCTACAACGGAACCATCGCGCTCTACGCCAGCGACACCCTAACCTTCTACGGCAGCTATACACGCGGCCTGGAAGACTCCGGCATTGCCCCTGAAAACGCCGCGAACCCGGGCGAAGCCCTTGCCGCCAGCCTGACAGAGCAGGTGGATGCAGGCCTTCGATACAAAATTACTTCCAGCACCACATTCGTCGCCGGCGTCTTTGAAGTCAGTAAGCCTTACTTCGACCGCGATCTTACAAACCTATTCACGCAAGTCGGATCTCTCCGCCATCGCGGTGTCGAGATGTCGTTGTCGGCAGCGCCACTGGAAGGCCTAAAGGTCGTGGCCGGCGCAATGTTTCTTCAAGCGCGCATTTCAGGCTCTACCGTGGATCAAGGGGTAATCGGCGAAGTGCCTCCAGGGCGTCCGCCTGTTCTAGTTCGTTTCAATGCAAATTATGGCCCGGCCGCCTGGCGTGGGTTTTCGATCAACGGGCAAGTTAACTACGAAGGTGCGCACAATGCGAACCGCATCAACACCATCAAAGTGTCTTCCCTAACCACTTTGGATCTTGGTGCGCGCTACGATTTTGAAGTTTCCGGTGTTGATGCGTCCTTGCGGTTTGACGTCAAAAACTTGACCGATGAATACATTTGGACCGTGTCCGGCGCTTCGGGGCAGTACACCCCCTCGCCGGCGCGCCGGTACACCCTGCGCCTAGCGGCTGATTTCTAATTCGGGCCTTGTTGAGAAATATTGGCGCACAGGCCAGCAAAAAACGTTTCGTTCTGCAAAATGCAGAGTTTTAGCAGGGCTGTGCGCATAAATTTTCCAGACCACAGCAAGAATGCTAACGACACATACATGCGCGGATGATCTCGAATCGAAACCGTACTCCGGTAGGTGTTGCGAAATAAAGAGATGCGGCTATACGATGCGCCTCAACACCTACGCTAGGCTGTTTGACGCGCGCCGAATCTGGGTGATCTATCAATCTCATTATCCAGAATCGGTGATCTCACGTGTTGAAGAAGCCCGCCAGCCTGTACAAAATTCACAAAGCGTCCAAACGCGCGACAACGCTTGGCGCTATGGCCCTTGCCGTCGCGATGATGCCGGTGGGCGCGTACGCGCAACGCGCTTCTGAAAACGTAGTCACCAGCGCAGAGGACGCCTTTGGCGCTTCCATCGGCGACGATGATGTCGGCCTGTACAACTCGGACGAGGCGCGCGGCTTTAGCCCGAAAGACGCGGGCAATATGCGCCTGGAAGGTCTGTACTACGACTCTCAGAGATTTAACGGCTTTGGCGATCAATTGAGTCAAAGTACCGTTATTCGAGTTGGTCTGAGCGCCCAGTCCGATCCATTTCCGGCCCCGACCGGCATAGCCGATATTCGCCTGCGCCTGCCCGGCGACAAAACGATTACCAGCCTCACCGCAAGCTATGGACCTTACGGGTCGTCCTACGGCGGACAAGTGGATTTTGAATCGCCGCTCTTTGGCAAGAAACTGGGCACGGTCCTTAGCCTGGGCAGCGAGCAGAAAGAATTAGACTTCCGCGGCATTTTTCATCTCATCGACTTCTCAGCGTTGTTTCAGTGGACGCCGACCGACAACGCAGAGGTCATAACCTTTGTTCAGCAGGAAAAAGGGTTTCATTCAGAGCTAAAGCCTTTGATTTTCACAGGTGGAGCCTACTTGCCGCCGAAAATAGATCGCAGCGTTTTCTTCGGTCAGGACTGGGCGCGACGGGAAAGCCGCACCCAAAGAGACTACGGTGTAATCGCGCGGGGACTGATCTCCAATAACTGGCGCATTCAGGCTGGCGCGTTCAATTCTTACAATGGGCTAGAGTCGGACTTCGCGGTTTTTTATCGTAATACACAGCCGGACGGGACGGCCGACCTTGAGATCCGGAAGCGTCCGCCGCCCATATTGAACTCATACTCCGGCGAAGCGCGCGCAACCGGCATATTCACCGAAGGGTCGCGGCAACACACCGTGAACTTTTCGGCCCGCGGGCGTCTCGTAAGTCGTACGTTTGGCGGCGATGACTCTGTTGCCTTTGGGCAAGCGCCAATCGGCATTTATCGGCCTGTTCCGGAACCCACGTACACCCTTGGGCCAGAAAGTGTCGACAAGGTTCGGCAAGGCACGCTGGGCGCGAGCTATGCGGTCATCTTTGGAGGATTCGGAAAAGTCAGCGCCAGTGTCCAGAAGTCGTTCTATCGCCGGAACGTCACGCAACCCTCACAGCCGCTGGTCACATCAAAGACGAACCCCTGGCTTTATAGCGGGAGCATCGCGGCCTACTTGAGCGAGGACATAACACTTTACGCAAGCTACACCCGCGGCCTGGAAGAATCGGGGATCGCAC
>JAUIGX010000017.1 GCA_030432435.1 Alphaproteobacteria bacterium | reverse complement strand
CCCCGACCGCCCGCTAGGCCTGTCGATCGGTATCGCGGTTTGGAGTCCCGAGAGTAAGGAAGACCTCGACAGCCTCCTCGCGCGCGGCGATGTGGCAATGTACGATGCAAAACACGGCGGCAAGGGCACGTATACAATCGCCCCGCCCGCCGTTGAGAAAAGTTGAGGTCGAGATATGGCAGCCAGTACGCCCGCCAAAGACCGATTGATCCGTCTGCTCGGTCTTCCCGACCATAAGGTAAGTTATGAGCAGGCTAGAGATCTTCTGGATCACGCAGATTCAAATGTACGGTTGGCGCTCGCTCTGAGGACGGATCTAGAGCCTGAAATATTGTTTTTTCTGGCTCGCGATCCAGATGTTGAGGTTAGGCGCGCCATTGCCGCCAACGAAAACCTTCCTATCAAAGCGTCGATGGTATTGGCGTCGGACAGCGACGGTGAGGTGCGCCATGATTTGGCCAGCCGCATAGGCCGGATTATGCCGGGCCTGAATGCCGATCAACAAACGCAGGCATGGCGCTCTGTCCACCAGGTTTTGGCTTTATTGGTTCGGGACCAACTTCCGCGGGTCCGACGGGCGCTCGCCGATGCGATGAAATCGCTGCCTGATGCCCCGCACGATATTATTCTGGCTCTGGCCATGGATCCTGAGGCATCGGTGGCGGCTCCGGTGCTGGAGTTCTCGCCTGTCCTGACGGACGAAGATTTGGAGGCCGTGATTCAAGCCAGTCCGATGACGGCACAGTTGTCGGCGATTTCACGGCGTATCAACGTCGGTGAAGAAGTCTCGCAAGCCATCGTTGGCACGGGCAACGTTGACGGCATAACAGCTCTCCTTAAAAATCAGAGTGCCCAGATTCGTGAAGAAACCCTGGATGCGATTATTGATGCAGCGCCAGGCCATCAAGGTTGGCATGAACCACTGGTGCACAGGCGCAGCTTAAGTACGAAGGCCGCGCTTCGGATCGCCGAGTTTGTCGCGGAGTCACTTGTACATGCATTGGCCAAGCGCGCAGACCTGGACGAGGAAACGACGTCGGCGCTTGGAGAAATCGTACGAGAGAGATTGCGGCGGCGGGATGAGCAAGGCGGATTGGCTCAAGAGAATCCAGACACAGTGCTCGACCCGCGCGCGCTGGCCATCGCCCAGCGACAAACAGAAAGTCTGGCGCGAGCCGGCAAGCTGTCGACCGGAGGTATTCTTCGTATGGCCGCGACGGAAGTAACGCCTCTCGTCGTTGCTGCCATCGCGCGTATTGCTGATATATCCGTGGGCGCTCTTGTGGAGGTCATCCGAGCGGCCAGCGCGAAGGGTATGCTTGCGGTTGCCTGGTCCGCTGACTTCACGGCGGAGGAGGCGGTACAACTGCAGCTAAAGGTTGGCCGGGTGCCGCCGGATGCGGTTATTCACCCCCGCGCCGGAGGTGGTTTCGACGCTACGGAAGACGAGTTGGTGTGGCAGATCGACATGTATACGGATCTTGCTAAAAGCCGCCAGAACCCACCCGTTAAAACCTAGCCTCGCGCAATATGCTCCGTCGCATTTTTTAGCCAAGATGCAATGTTCTCGGTCAAATAATGGCAGTGACCCATATCCTCGCTTGCCGCAGGGACATTGTTTGGGTGCTGTACGAAGACAGTGCCCATGCCGAGGTCGGCGGCAGGTCTTAGATTCTTATGTGAGTCTTCAAACATGACAGCTCGCTTTGGAGCGATCCCATGGCGAGCGATAAAATCTGTGTAGGAAGCTGGATCGGGTTTCGGGATGTAGTCGCTGGCCCGGATATCAAAAATGCCCGCGAAATGATGAGATATTCCGAGCCGGTCTGTCACTGCCGTGGCATGCCGCGCAGATCCATTCGTATAGACAAACTTCCGGCCTGGTAGTTGCTCAAGCGCGTTGTCGAGCGCCGCGTCAGGCTGAAGGACCGAATGGTCAATGTCGTGCACGTAACTCAGGAAAATTTCCGGATCTATGCCGTCGTGGACCATAAGGCCGCGCAACGTCGTTCCGTAGTGGTGGTAATATTTCTTTTGCAGTTTGAAGGCCTCCTCAAGCGGCATATCAAAAGCCCGCGCGATAAAGGCCTTCATCCTGGCATCGATTTGAGAAAACAAGTTGCTGCTGGCAGGGTAAAGAGTGTTGTCCAGATCGAAGACCCAGAACTCCGTACCTGCGATTTTGTCTAGCTGCTCGGCGTTTTTAAATTCCAGGCTCATCGCGATTTAATGAGGCTGCCCGCGCCTGATGGCGTGAACAGTTCCAGCAAAACGGCATGCGCGACGCGGCCATCTACGATGACGGCGGCTTCAACACCTTGTTCGACAGCATCCAGACAAGTTTCCACCTTAGGAATCATGCCGCCGGAAATGGTACCCGATTGAATAAGCGTTTTGGCACGCTCTACCGTCATCTCTTTTATGAGGCGTCCGGTATCATCTAGTACACCCGCAACGTCGGTCAGCATGAGTAGTCGCGCGGCACCTGCCGCGCCGGCGATAGCCCCGGCGACCGTATCGGCGTTGATATTGTAGGTCTCTCCATTCGGGCCGACGCCGATAGGCGCAATGACCGGAATGATGTCCGACTCCTCGAACGTGTCGAGGATATGGGGATTGATTTCCGAGGGTTCGCCCACGAAGCCGAGATCGAGAATTTTCTCGATATTTGATCCGGGATCTTTCTTCGACCGGCGCAATTTGCGCGCCCGAATCAAATTGCCGTCCTTTCCGGACATGCCCACTGCAAAGCCGCCGGCTTTATTGATGGCGGTCACGATTTGCTTGTTGATGGAGCCGCTGAGCACCATTTCAACAATCTCGACCGTGGCGGCGTCTGTCACGCGCAGGCCGTCGATGAACGAGCTTTGAATTTTCAGCCGCTCCAGCATCGCTCCTATCTGGGGGCCGCCGCCGTGCACGATAATCGGATTGATACCGACCTGCTTCAGAAGAACGATATCGCGCGCAAAACTATCGGCAACCTTGTCATCGCCCATAGCGTGGCCGCCGTATTTAATGACGATGGTCTCGCCGGAGTGCTCGCGCATAAAAGGCAGGGCATCGGCAAGAATGCCGGCCTTCGCCAGCCATGCGGCCTGATCTGTATCTTGGGTCTCTGACATGTCTGGGTCCGCTTCAGGCTAAAAGTTCAGGTCGAAAAATTTGGGCACCGGGGGCCAGCATAGGCAAGCCGAGTTGCGTGTAAACAAACACCTACTCCGTTAGAGCCAGTTCTGACAAGGCAGCACGGGCTTCGGCAATGCCCCAGCCTTCGGCTGCGCTGGTGATGAGTATTTCCGGATGCGCGGCAACGTGTCCTTTGATCTCGGCGGCAATGGCCTTGTGGAGCGTTGCCAGCGGTCCAGGCTTCACTTTGTCGGCTTTTGTCATGATGATCTGATAATTAACGGCAGCATCGTCCATCAGTTTCATTATTTCGCGGTCGTTGTCCTTGAGCCCATGGCGGCTGTCGATGAGGACTAGGGCACGTCGCAGATTCGGTCGCCCCCGCAGATACTGTTTGATCAGGCTGGTCCAGGCATCGACCTTGCCCTTGGGGGCCTTTGCATAGCCGTACCCGGGCAAATCGGAAACCATCAGCCGCTGGTCCAAGTTAAAGAAGTTAATTTCTTGGGTTCGGCCCGGTGTCACGGACGTGCGCGCCAGCGCTTTACGGTTGGTCAGAGCATTTATAAGGCTGGATTTCCCGACGTTTGAGCGTCCGGCGAATGTGATCTCCGGCAAATCGCTTTCCGGTAACTGATCAAGCCCGGCGACGCCCAGCAGAAAGGTCGCTTGCGCCGCGAAAAGGCGGCGCCCGGCTTCAAGAACCTCTCCCTCAAAGGCAGGATTGGGAATGCTGTCGGTCATTCATGTATGTCCGCCGGAGGCTTATGCACTAATGCCGGCACGCCGCATAAGAATCCACTGTTGTAGAATGCCGAGCAATGTTGTCCAGGCCCAATAAATCACCAAACCCGCCGGGAATTGGGCGCTGACGAAGGTGAAAACCACGGGCAACAGCATCATGATCTTGGCTTGAGTGGGGTCGGGCGGCTGCGGCGCGAGCTTTTGCTGAAGGTACATAAAGAATCCCATCAACAACGGAAGAACGCCGATGCTGATAAAGGCCAGGGACTCGGGCGGCGTAAAAGGCAGCAACCCAAACAGGTTTAAAATGCTGGTGGGATCGGGGGCCGAAAGATCTTTAATCCAGCCGAAAAACGGCGCGTGCCGCATCTCGATGGCTACGAACAGCACCTTGTAGAGCGCAAAGAAAATAGGAATCTGAATCAAGATCGGTAAGCAGCCGGTGATGGGATTCGCTTTCTCTCGCTTGTAGAGCGCCATCATCTCCTGCTGCAGTTTCATTTTGTCGTTGGCGTGCTTCTCCTGAAGTCGTTTCATCTCCGGTTGCAGCTGCTTCATTTTATTCATCGCCGCGTATTGTTTATTGGCGATAGGGAAGATCAGCAGGCGCAAGAAAGCTGTGAAAACGATAATGGCAACGCCGTAGTTTCCAAGAAGGTCGTTTAGCCACCGCAGGCCGAGGAAGAACGGCCGGGTTAGGAAGTAGAACCAGCCGAAATCAATGGCGAGATCGAAGCGAGAGAGGCCCGGGTTTTCGGCGTAGCCGTCCAGAAGGGCCAGTTCTTTGGCGCCGGCAAACACATACGCGGTGATGGATTCGGCACCGCCGGGCGCAACGGTTAGCGCTTCGGCGCGAAGATCGGTTTGATAGCGACCGCGCTCGTCCGTGCCTGTGTGACTGAAGTTTGCAGTGACCTCGGCATCCTGATCAAAAGCGACCGTGGTTAGCCAATATTTATCGGTAAACCCGATCCATCCGCCGGTAGACTCGACCGACTCGCGCTTTTTATCCACGAGGTCGTCGTAGTCCATTTCCTTCAAGGTGCGGTTAAAGACCCCAACAGGACCCTCATGCAGAATAAAGAAGCCGAGGGTCTCTGGCTCGCCGATGCGTGCGACCAAACTGTACGGATATAGCGTGACAGGCCGGTCACTGGTGTTTTCCACCGTCTGCTCAACCGTGAAAAGGTATTCGTCGTCTGCACGAATGACACGCGTAAAGATCAACCCCTGACCGTTGTCCCAGGTCAGGACGACCGGTGTCTGCTCTGTTAGTACGGCATTGGGATCTTGAGGTGTCCATACGGTGGTCGAGGTGGGCAGCACTATTGAAGAATCTGATGTCACCCAGCCGAGTTCGGCGAAGTAGGGCGCGGTCGAGCCCATGGGCGAGAGCAAGACGATCTCGGGGCTGCTGGGGTCTAATTCCTCCCGGTAGGACGCGAGCGTAATATCGTCGAAGCGGGCTCCGGTCAGGGAAAGCGAGCCATGTAGGTGTGGTGTCGCAATACGCAGGCGTGTGTCCGGAGATATCTGCGGAACAGCAGGTCCCTCGCCGGGCGCCGCCACTGGTGCCGAAACCGGCGCAGTGATGTCAGGGGCTCCCCCGGGAACCTGCGCGGGCGGCGCTGCCGTGCCGGGAGACTCCGTTATCGGCTGAGGTGTGGGCTGGGGGGCGAAGAAGAAGTCCCAGCCGATGAGCACAATCACGGAAAGGGCAATTGCCACTATGAAATTACGTTGGTCTGCCATGAGTCCTGATCAGATTGGGTGTTTACGAAATTGTACGGGGTGACGTGTGGGCGCAATCGTGCGCGCCGCTACAATTCTTGTGTTCGAGATGATCCGGCACCGGGTCTATGCCTGAGCCCCCCCAAGGATGGCAGCGGGCTAAGCGTTTGACGGTCAGCCAGGCGCCGGAGAGCGGGCCATGGCGTTCAACAGCTTCCATCGCGTAGTCGGAGCATGTCGGAAGGTACCGGCATCGTGGGCCCAACGCGGGCGAAATGACGAGCTGATAGAGCCGTATGGAACTCTTTAGGGCAAACGTCGAAATACCGGAGATCGAGAGCCTCATGGCGCGTCTGTCCGCGGCCCCGAATGCTTCCGGGGCTCCTTTTTTGCACAAACGCGCTTCAGAACGCGGCGCAGATCGGACTCCATTGAAGAAAAGTTGCGTTTCAACGTCTCGCCCCGTCCAATCAGCACGTAATCAAAGTTTGGATCGGCGCATTCACCCATAACAGTGTCTGCGAGCGCCCGAAGGCGTCGTTTGGCCCTGTTGCGAGCAACGGCGTTCCCGACCTTTTTGCTGGCCGTGAATCCGATGTGAAGTCGTCGAGGGTGGTGGGTGCTGCGGGTCTGTGCTTGTGAGCAGACGGGCGCAGCCTGAAGTACAAAGCCCGGCATAACGCCACGCAGTCCGGCCCCGCGCACTCTCAGGAAATCGGCGCGGTTTTGCAGCGTGCGCCATTGGCGCCCGCGCGGCATAGGGGCGCACTCGCCCCGGTCTTCGGAAACGTTCTCTTGGTATGAGGTGTTTTCCGTGTCCCAAGCCATGGCAGTCCAATCGACGGCAAGTTTAGCGGCTTATTGCCGCCTTGTTGTGGTCCGCCGGCTCAATGAGGCGACGGCAACAAAGCTTAAGCCGACAGGCGTTTGCGGCCCTTGGCGCGACGATTAGCAATAACCTTGCGGCCGCCTACCGTCGCCATGCGGGAACGGAAGCCGTGACGGCGCTTTCGCACCAATTTGCTTGGCTGATACGTGCGTTTCACGTCAGCAACTCCAGTCTATAAAAGATGACACTCCACCACCGTTGGGGAGCGCCTAATTCGGTCAGCGGCGGTGTATACCGGTCTGCTCTGCCCTAAGTCAACGCCGGGGCACTTAAATTTGCATAAAATCCGCCTATTTCAGCGCTTTGCCGGTCGATTTCCCGAGTCGGAGAAGGGGTGCGGCCCCAGATTACGCGGCCCGCTCGATTCGCAGCCCGAGAGTCTTTTCGGCCTCACGGCCCTGTGTGGTGAAGTTCTGGCGCGAAAGAGTACACTCCGGGCTTCTTTAAACGGTCTGATAGTGGGGCCCTATGCCGGATTCGATCAAATGCCAGATTCAGTAGATGCTGATAGGTCCCTGCCGCCTCACAAATTTCTGACCGGTGGTCGCATTACCATTCTCGTGGGCTTTCTTGCGGCCTTGGTCATGATTTTTATGAGCGGCGCCGGCGATTACCTGTCTTTGGAAGCACTGAGCGCTAATCGCGAGCGGCTGTTGGACTTCGTTCAGTCCAATGCGGTCGTCGCGATCTTGGCGTTTATGGGTATCTATGTCGCGGCAGTAGCCTTTTCTATTCCCGGCGCGATCTGGCTGACCATTGCGGGTGGCTTTGTTTTTGGATCGCTCGCCGGGACTTTGTACATTGTCGTTGCCGCGACGATTGGTGCGACGTTGGTATTTTTATTGGCGCGCTATGTTCTTGGGGATGTGCTCCGCGCCAAGGCGGGAAATGCCCTCAAAAAAATGGAAGACGGGTTCCGCAAGAACGCGCTTAGTTATCTCTTCGTGTTGAGATTGGTGCCGTTGTTTCCCTTCTTTCTGGTCAATCTTGTTCCGGCGTTTCTTGGCGTGCCTCTCCGCACCTATGTGATCGGAACCTTCTTTGGAATTATTCCCGGCACGTTTGTTTATGCGACGGTCGGCGCAGGTATTGGTGATGCGCTGGCCGCAGGGGCCGGTGTCGATCCCGCGGCCGCTTTGCGTCAGCCGACGGTTATCGGCGCACTGGCGGGCCTTGTGGTTCTTGCGCTGATACCTGTTGCATACAAAAGGATTAAATCTCGTGGCTAGCGCTAAGACACTTACCCCAGATTTATGTGTTGTCGGTGCCGGGTCTGCCGGTCTTTCAGTTGCGGCCGGAGCGGTCCAGATGGGGGCGAGCGTCGTTCTTGTCGAAAAAGGGGCTATGGGCGGAGATTGCCTCAATACAGGATGCGTACCCTCCAAGGCGCTTCTTGCGGCGGCGCATAGTGCGGACTTGTCACGGAGCGGTATCGCGCTCGGTGTAACTGCAACGCCGGCGATTGATTTTGGCGCCGTCCATCGTCATGTCCACGATGTAATTGCTGGAATCGCGCCCCATGATTCCGTCGAACGCTTTGAGAAGTTGGGGGTCACGGTCATTCAATCCGGCGCGGAATTTACGTCGGGGGAATCTTTGCGGGCGGGCGATTTCGAAGTTCGCCCCCGCCGATTTGTGATTGCCACCGGCTCTCATGCCTTTGTACCGCCTATTAATGGTCTCGGCGACGTACCTTACCTCACCAATGAAACGATTTTCGATCAGGCCGAATTGCCACGTCATCTGATTGTGCTCGGCGGCGGCCCGATCGGGTGCGAACTCGCTCAGGCGTTTCGGGGATTGGGCGCGGCAGTGACTGTGATGGAAATGGCAACCATATTGCCCAACGATGACCCGGAACTGGTTGCAGTCGTTCGGGACCGGCTCAAGGCGAATGGCGTTACGCTTCACGAGGGCGCTGCGGCGAAATCGGTAAGGGCCGTGACCGACGGTGTCGATGTTACAGTAGAGTCCGGTGGCTTCTCAAAGCAGGTCAGTGGGTCGCATTTGCTTGTCGCCGTTGGCCGACGTCCGACTGTTGACGGCTTAAATCTTGATCGGGCTGGGATCAAATTCTCAGCTAAAGGAATCTCTGTCGACTCTGGTCTTCGCACCACTAATCGGCGTGCTTATGCGATTGGCGATTGTATCGGCGGTCTTCAATTCACTCATGTGGCGGGCTACCACGCTGGGATCGTGGTGCGTAGCGCTCTGTTTCGCCTTCCAAGCAAGGCCGACCATCGCACTGTGCCTTGGATTACTTACACGGATCCAGAACTCGCTCAGGTGGGACTTGCGGAAAAAGCCGCGCGCGAAATTCACGGCGATAAGGTGCGTGTCTTAACCTCCACCTTTGCGGAGAACGATCGGGCCCGGGCAGAGCGAAAAACCGATGGCCTGATCAAGGTGGTTACAACCTCTCGCGGTCATATTCTGGGCGCTGGTATCGTCGGGGCGCATGCCGGAGAACTTATCCAGCCTTGGGTTCTCGCCATGTCCAATAAACTTAAAATTGGCGCTCTTGCGACCATGATTGCGCCCTATCCGACTCGTGGTGAGATCAACAAGCGTGCGGCGGGCGCCTTTTATACGCCAACCCTTTACGGGGCACGTACGCGGCGGCTTGTGAAATTTCTAAGCCGTTTTGGCTGACGTGGAAGCTATGTCCTCTCAATCGGTACAGCCCGCGCCCGCCACGCCTTTAATTGTTGAAAATCAAGCGCCCCGCTCAAAATCGCAACGCCGACTGTTCTTGAGTTTGTCGTCCCGCCTTCTTGTGCTGACCGTGGGGTTCGTCTTGCTTGCCGAGGCAGCGGTCTTTGCGCCGACCATGGGCCGCTTCCGTCTAGACTACCTCCGCGAACGAATCGCGACAGCGCACCTGGTTATGACGGCCCTCGAAACGCTGCCGCAGCAAATCGACCCCAACGTGGGGGATCGGTTGCTTAGCCAGGGCGGCATGCTCGGCATGACTGTGGAATCTCCGAACGCAGGCACGCTCAGTCTTGGGTCGGATGCACAGGCGCGTAACCCACTGTACTACGATCTTCGCGATGACCGGTTCTGGACTCTGATTGCCGACTCTTTTCTAGCAATGCTTCGTGAAGGCGAGACCGTAATCGCAGTGACGGATGTAAGTCCGACTAACGCCAATGTCGTGGTTGAGGTTGTGTTGGCCGAGCGGCCATTGCGCGAAGCTATGTGGGACTATGCGGGCCGCATATTCATTCTCAGTATCGTGATTTCTGTCACGGTGGCGGGCCTTGTCTACGGCGCCTTGCAATGGCTGGCGGTACGGCCGCTGCACCGTTTGACGGAGGCTATGACGGGCTTTCAGGAATCTCCGGAAGACCCTGAACGGGTAATTGTGCCGGCTCTGCGCCATGATGAAGTCGGTGTGGCCGAGCAAGCCCTAGCGGAAATGCAGCGCGAACTTAGATCTGCCTTGTTGCAGAAGGCGCGATTAGCTGGGATGGGAACGGCAGTTACGAAAATATCTCACGACCTGAAAAATATATTGGCGACGGCGGTGTTGGAGTCTGGCCGTCTTGAAGCCGTCTCGGATCCGAAAATCAAGCGGTTGACCGCGGGAATGGTCGAAGCGGTAGATCGTGCGGCAACGTTAGCAGCGACCACGCTTCGGTTCGCCAAAGAAGGGCTTCCGACAGTTCGTAAGCAAGATATTCGGCTGCAATCGTTCTTGGCGAACATTGACGTGCAGTCCGAACTTAAAGACTACGCGCTGCACATTGAAGATGGCCCCGATGTCGTGGTTGATGCCGACCCTGATCTGTTGCGCCGGGTTTTAGATAATCTGTTGCGCAACTCCGGCGAGGCCGGGGCAGCCAATGTGTCTGTGTCGACTCGGCCGAATATGGGCCGCGTTGAGTTGCATGTGTCGGATGATGGCCCTGGCCTCGCGCCCCGGGCGGTGGAAAATCTTTTTGTTCCTTTTGCTGGGTCAGCGCGGGCGGCAGGATCGGGACTTGGGTTGCCGATTGCGAGAGAACTCATGCGTGCTCAGGGCGGTGACTTGCAGCTCGCGCATACATCACGAGATGGAACGTGCTTTATAATTTATCTTCCGGCATAAGCGCTCGGGAACGATGCAGGGCTATACGCAGGTATTCTTAGTGGAAACGTCAGAAATTCTGGGCATTGTTGTGCTCGCACTCGCGATCGGTGCGATTCTTTGGCATTACCGTCACCGGGGCTAGCGTTACATCCGATATCCTTGGTGCGCCCCCGCGGTACAGGTTTTAATATACGTATTGAAATGAGCTAACCCGTTTTTGCGCCCTGGTGCGTTGGGGCCGAGTAGTAATGCCATGTCCAATCAATATGCCGATCGTTTAGTTGTAGTTCGCGACGTAGACAGCTTGCGCCGCCGTGTCCGCGATTGGCGGCGCGACGGTCTGTCGGTTGCTCTGGTGCCGACTATGGGTGCCCTGCACAAAGGGCATATGAAACTCATGGACCAGGCGCAAAAAATGGCGGACCGTGTCGTAGCCACTATTTTCGTCAATCCAAAGCAGTTCGGGCCGAATGAGGATTTTTCGTCCTATCCCAGACGTGAGGCGGATGATTTTGAACTGTTGAGCGCGGCCGGTGTCCATCTGCTGTTTGCGCCGGAGGCGACGGCTATGTATCCGGCCGGATTCGCGACGACGGTATCGGTGGCGGGCATCAGCGATGTTCTCGACGGGAAGCATCGCGCAGGCCATTTTGACGGGGTTGCCACGGTTGTCTCCAAGCTTTTGCTCCAAGCCTTGCCGGATATCGCCATATTTGGAGAAAAGGACTATCAGCAACTTGTTCTCATCCGACGGTTTGTCGAAGATCTGAATATCCCCGTGGATATCATCGGTGCGCCGACGGTACGCGAACATGATGGTCTGGCGATGTCGTCGCGCAATGCGTATTTATCCGCTGAAGAGCGGGTAAAGGCTCCGGCGCTGTATGTTGCTATTGCCGGGGCAGCCAAAGACATTGCGGCTGGCGGCGAAATCGAAGCCACTGTAGAGGCGGCCCGTCAAAAATTGATAACTGCCGGATTTGACTCGGTGGATTATGTCGAGGCGCGGCACGCGGACACTCTCGCCCCGCTCACAAACACAAGCAACCACGGCCGTATACTCGCGGCGGCGCGCCTTGGACGTACGCGTCTGATCGACAATGTTCCGGTGCCGATTCAGCAAGGTGCCTGATAACAAAACGCCGCCCGTGTGGGCGGCGTTTGAATAGCGTTGTCAGTATTGGTTTCTAGCGCACGTAAATATGCACTTCCGGGTTGGTTGCTGACGTGCTGCCCATGGCAGCCATGGCCACACGTTCCGCCGGGAGGCCCATGTTCGTCATGGACTGGAACACAGCTTCGGCGTTTTGCCGGGCTTCCGCGGGGCTTCCGCCCTGGGGGGAAACCGCGACCAGATCAAAAACAGCGTCAGGACGGCGCTCAAGAGCACGGCTGAGAGCCTGGTACAGCGCCGGTTCGTAAGCGACATCGGGCTGGTCAAAGCGAATGATCACGAGAGCCCTGCGCTGTCCAAGGGACGCGGGCGTGACGGATGCCACGGGCCGGGCCGGAGCCGCACTGCGCTGTTGGGTTGTGGTGTAGGACTGGCCGGCGTTGATGTCGGCCGCAAGTTGCACCAGTGCTGTGCGTTCTTCCGTAACATATTGTTGCTGACGGTTAATTTCGTCATTGAGCAATAGCAGAGCTCGGTCGATCACGATCGCATTTTGGTTGACCTCGTCTTCCAAAATGCGAAGGCGCCTATGGTCATCTTCCAAGGCGCCCGAGAGTCCGAAAGCGGCGCGGATATTTTCGATAAGGTAGGCAGATGTGCCTGCATCACCCGAAACCAACGCTGATAACTGGTTCAGCGCAGCAATATCCGAATCAATCTGGGTCAACTGCGTTTGCGCTTGGCCCCAGCGGGCCAGAAGCTCCGGATTGCCCGGGGTAGAGCCCATTTGCAAGCGTGATCGAATGCCGCCGACCAGGCCGTGATAGGATTGTACGTTGCCGATGGTCTGGGCCCGTAGAGAGTCTAGCTGTTGCATCCGGGTGTCGGTATTGGCTTTGAGCTCCTCAAATTCCTCCCGGAATTGAGTGGCTTTCTGGCCAACGGCTGTCGGGCCGAAATTGCTTTCGGCTATATCCGAATAGGCCGCAGCGGATTGCGCGGGCATTTGCCTCGGCGCAACTGCTTCCGTGGGATCGGATTGTGCGCTGGCACTGTCCTCACCCGAAAATGACGGAAAGAGCGCATCGCTTGCGAAAGAGCAACCGCCTAAGCTTATTGCTAGGATCGCGATCAGAACGTGGCGCGTGATCGGACTTTGAGCCAGTTGCGGTTGACCTGATGTGTCAGCGCTATAGCCCCACTGTTTTTTAGACAGCCCCTGTAACTGCATCCTTGAATCTCACATTTCCGGCCAGCAGATCGATGTCATTGCACCGCTCTGCAGGTATGCCCCCGATACCATACTTAAGAAACTACCCTCAAAGGCTTGGTGGCGCTTTAAAAATCTGCGCCATCCTAGACTAAAAAGACTTTACTCAAAGGCTGCACGTAGAACAAGGCGGCTGGAGGAGGCCTCTTGCTCACTGAAATGCATGGATAAGAGGTTTTGCTTGCATAGCCAAGGCGATCTTAGTATCTCAGGCCACTCGCGCTTCGGGGAAACGGCAGTTTCAAGCCAATTCCTGGTCGCGGGTCATATATCCGGCCCCGCGATGTGCCAATTTAGGCCGTTGCTCGCCACGCGCCCGTAGCTCAACTGGATAGAGCATCTGACTACGAATCAGAAGGTTAGGAGTTCGAATCTCTTCGGGCGCGCCACTTTCCCCAAATGTGACACTTCAGCTTAAATCGGCGGTGAGAACGCTAGGCCTATAGCAATTGCGGCACCTTTTCGTCGCTCTCGTGGTATTGTTCATATCCTATTTTGAGACCGGTTGGTCGTAACAGGGGATAGTGATGCGATTAATTGCAACTCTGGGAGTATTCGCCCTTCTGTCGCTGGGTGCGAGCACCGTCGGAGCGGCGGAAGACGCCATGCCTGCGGGTATTCAAGTGAAAGAGGTTCAGACTCTCGGCGGTCTTGTTCAAGTGCTGGCAGACTCCAATGGTATGACTCTGTACACGTTCGATATGGATCAGGACGCGGGTAAATCGGCGTGCAGCGGGCCTTGCGCCGAGATCTGGTTGCCCATGATGGCCGAGGCCGATGCAGCCGACACCGGCCCGTGGACCATCGCAATTCGCAGCGACGGATCGAAAATGTGGGCCTATCACGGAAAACCGCTCTACACATTCGTCAAAGACAAGGCGCCATCAGATTTTAACGGCGACCGCGCACCTCAGTATAATCCGGTGTGGCATTATGCTGTGCCCAAATAGCGAAGTGCTGAAAGTTTCCATTTTTATATGTTTTACAGTCAGCCTTTTGCATGACCATTACGCTATTCCAGTATAAGCCGCTGTCCGGTCTGCCGAGCGCCAGCCCCTTTTGCGTCAAGCTCGAAACTTATCTCCGTATGGCGGAGATCGAGCACACGGTTTCGATTTTGAAAGGACGGTCTGCCTCTCCCACCGGCAAAGCGCCCTATATCGAAGAAGATGGCCGTTTGCTCACGGACTCGGGCCTGATCATTAATTATTTGGAGCAGACCAAAGGGCACCCTGTGGACGGGCGATTAACCCTGGCGGAGCGGGCCGAATCCCTTGCGCTACAACGTCTTTTGGAAGAGCACCTGTACTGGGTGATTGTTTACATGCGCTGGGTTGATCCGGGCACGCGTGCCGATTGGAGGCCCTACCTTGCCGATCTGATCGGCGCGCCAAAGGTGCTTATACCGTTGATTGCTCGGCAGACTGAACGGGGGCTGATGAAGGCGCTGCGGACTCAGGGCATCGGCCTGCACACCCCCGACGTAATCTGGCGAATCGGTGTTTCCGATGTGCAGGCGCTTGCGCACTGGCTGGGCAATCGTCCCTGGGGTTTCGGCGAGACTCCGACAGTGTTCGATGCCTGCCTTTATGCGTTTGTGGGCACAATCATTCGCACGCCCTGGAATAATCCCTTAAAGGCGGCCACGCTTAAGCACGGCAATCTTGTGTCGCATTTCGATCGTATGGTCGCGCGCTATTTTCCTGACTTCGCTGGCTGAGCATTGTTCTTATTTTCGGCAGCGATGCCGTCTTCCTCGTCGTTCTCGATGCCGAGCTCTACGAGGCGTTTTTCGGCTTCGAGCATTTTTTCTCGCTGTGGTGCGAGACGGCTTACCAGGTCTGACAGCCGCCCCTTCGCTTCGGCGCGTTCCTCTTCTATTTTGAGGTAGGCCTGCTCTTCTGTGTCCGGATCATCTTTCTTCTCGGTCAGGAAGTGATCGATGTCCGTGAGTCGACTTCTAGTCTTCTTGATTTCTTTGCGCAGGCGTTCAATTTCGCGGGCCGAGTCAGACAGGGCATCGGTCGCTGCCGCGATTTCTCCCGCTTCTCCCTCGTCGGGGTCGGCGTCAAGCGCGACATCCTGGGACGCCAGGGTCAGCAGCACAATCGGGAGCCTGTCGATGAGGTCTCCAACCTCGCCGCCGAAGGGATGGAAAAACCGCCCGCCGCGAATAGTGAACGGTAGAAACACTACACTTGCGTCGCGTGACTTGGCGCAAACAGTGTCCTTGCTCGCCTCCCCGACCGAAATAATTTCGGCGTCGATGCGGGTTTCTGCAATTTCTTCCTTCATTTCAGCAAAGCGCTCTTCCGAAGTTTTGCTGCTGAGGGAAATGAGAACGCGAATTTTTGCACCTTCCCACGCCTCGGCGCGGGTCATCAGGTGGGCGAGAAGCAGCATAAGATCGCCGGTTTTGTTGTAGACCCACCAGATGTCGATGCGTCGTTTTTTCGTAGGGGTTTCGTTGAGGGCTTCCCATTCCGCCGGATTGGCGTCCAGCACCAATAGATTGCAGCCTAATCTGAAGGTCGTCCGCAAATTCTGGCTGTAGCGACTGTCGCCAAGCCCGCCCATATAAGCGGGCATGCCTTTGCGCCAGTTCACGATCACGGTGTTTCCGCGAATAGGACCGATGCCGGCGGCTTGAATCGTTGTGGCAATGGCGTCGTCGAAATTGTTTGTAGAAATCACCAGGGGAAAGGCTGTGAAGCCTCGTCCCGACAATTCCTTGCGTAACTCTTCGAAAGCTTCCGCCCGGGCCTCGACCACATCCTCGCGCCCGCTCTCGATGACTTTGACGACGGTGGTGATCCCGCTGCCGCCTTCAACCCACGAGGCGAACCTAAGTATCTGTTCTCGGCGTTCGGCATCATCTGAAAACGCCAGAAGCTGCGGCCGCCAATCGCGGGGATGTTCGGTTTCAGACACGGCCGCCAGCAGGTGGTCGCGAACTTGCTGAAGGTGGTACGAGCGGCGGCTATCAGCCCACCTGGCGGGAATCGCCTGGGCGCGCACGTACTGAAAGACACCCAGGATAATAACAATCGCGACAACGGCCGAGGTCGCGTCAATGGCAAGCATGGCGCCGAGGCAGGCCAGTCCGCCGAGTAGGCTGAGACGAGAGTTGTAGAAGGCGAACGTAGGCCGGAACGAAGGACTTTTGGCTTTTGCTTCGTAGTAGGTCGCATAGTTCAGAAGGCCGTACGACAGTAAAAAAAACATCGAAACGATTGATGCGACGAGGTTCAACTCGCCGATACCGATGATCAAAACCGCAATAAAGCCGGATAGGATAACGGCCCGGCGAGGATTGTCCGCCTCGCCGCTGCCGGTGGAAAAAATATGTAGGGCCGGGAAAATTCGATCTTTGGCCAGGGATTGAAGAATGCGCGGCGCGCCTAAAAACGAGGCGAGGGCCGACGATAGAGTTGCTGCGAAAACGCCCGCGTCAATCAGAGGTCCCCATGACGCTGCAATTTTCAGGGCACTGTTATCGGTGCTTAGTGTTTCGCCCGGCAGCGATGCGCCTAGGGCAATGGCGACGGCCACGTAGATGACAAATGAAATGCCGACCGCCATAAAAGTGCCCCGCGGAATGCTCTTGCTAGGGTCCTTGAGGTCGCCGGACATGCTCACCCCTTGGGTAAAGCCGGTCACAGCAGGAAAAAACACGGCAAAGATCAGCCAGAACGGCGGGCCGTCTGCCGGTGCATATAAATTGCTTTGCAACAGCGCCGGATCCCACCGGTCAAGTACGCCAAAAGTGACCGAGCCTAGCGCTGCGATAATCAGCGCCATAACGATGTACTGAAACCGCGAAGCCCAATCGGTGCCCTGCCAGGCAAAAAAGAAAAGAAGAGAAACGGCGGCAATCGCGATCAGTCTGATGATGATAGGGTTTTGTGTGCCGGCTAGTGCCGCAGCAGCTTCGGCAAAGCCGATGCAGTAAAATCCAATGGAAATGGATTGAGCTAGAAAAAGCACTAAACCGATGGCGCCGCCGAACTCAGGCCCAAGTGTGCGAGAGATCAAATAATAATCGCCGCCGCCTTTAACGCGTAAGTTTGTGGCAATTCCCGAAACAGAAACACTGGTGAGAACTGAGATGGTGTTCGCGGCGACAATGATCAGCAAGGCCATCAGGATGCCGGCTGAGCCCACGACATAGGCAATACGTAGAAATAGAATAATACCGAGAATCGTAAGGATGCTCGGCGTGAACACGCCGGTAAACGTGCCGAGGCTGCCTCGGTTGGATCCTTCGGCCATTCAACGAATTCCTATCTTGATCGGGTAGTTTACGACTCTGCCGAGCCCGCTCGCGGACTGTTCCAAAGAGGTGAGATATCCTCGGGCGCGAAGTCGTCTACGGCAATGACCTCATGTGTCAATGAGACCGCGCGTTCCAGCGTTTCTTTTTCCTCGGGGCTGATAATTTTTTTTGTCATCGCCTCTGTAGGATCACTTACATCCGCCCGGCGCATGCGGGCCGAAATAGCATCCGCGTCTAGCACGGCCTTTAGCGCGGCATCCAGTTGGCCGACGGGCTGATCAACCGGTCCTATATAAATGCCGGCGGTTAGGCGGTCGCGAATTTCCGACGGCGCCAGGAGAAGGTCGGCGATTTTTCCGGTGAGCGTATCTTCCGGCGGTCGGCGATGGCGTCCCAGGGGAAATACGAAAAGACGCAACAGCCAAGCCAAAGGCCGGTTCGGGAAATTGGCAAGCACGCCGTCCAAGGCTATTTGAATCTGATAGAGGCTGTGGTGGGCGCTCCAATTCAGCAGCGGGAGGTCTCCGGCGGGTCGTCCGTCGTCCTCAAATCGCTTGAGAGCGGCGCTTAGAATATAAAGATGCGATAAGGCGTCTCCGAGCCGGGCCGAGATATTTTCTTTGCGCTTTAGCCCGCCGCCCAGCACCACCAACGAAATTTCCGCGAGTAACGCGAAGGAGGCGCTGTACCTAGAAAGTTGGCGATAATGACGTGTAGCTTTGCCGGCATCCGGTGCAGATGCAAACCAGCCGAACGTCAAGTTGTGGATCAAAGACCGGCCAAGGGTGAGCAATTGATGTCCGGCATGCTTCCATATCAGTCCGTCGAAAACATCGAGACTTTTCTGTGCATCGGGGTCATGGGCTGCGCTCATCTCTTTGTAGAGATATGGATGACAACGAATCGCGCCCTGGCCAAAAATGATCAGGTTGCGTGTTAAGATATTCGCGCCTTCCACGGTAATGCTCACCGGCATGGCGTGGTACACATTGGCGAGATAATTGCGCGGACCATCACAAATCGCCTTACCGCCATGAATGTCCATGGCGTCGTTTATGGCTTGCCGCATCATGTCCGTAGCGTGAGATTTGGCGATGGCCGACAGCACCGAGGGTTTTTCTCCCATATCGACGGCCACGGCGGTCAATCGGCGCATGGATTCCATCAAGTACGCAAATCCTGCGATACGACCCAAGGCCTCCTGCACACCTTCAAACTTACCGACTGAAAGCCCGAACTGTTTGCGAACGCGGCCATACGCGCCGGTGGTGCGTGCGGCCAGTTTTACGCCGCCGGTCGATAGGGCCGGAAGCGAAATGCCGCGTCCTGCGGCGAGGCTCTCCATAAGCATGCGCCAGCCTTGGCCGATTCGCTCCTGGCCGCCAATGATCCAATCCATAGGAATGAAAACGTCTTTGCCGCTATTGGGTCCGTTCATAAACGCTTGATGGGCGGGCAGATGACGTCGTCCAATTTCAACGCCGGGTGTGTCGGTCGGTATCAGAGCAACGGTGATGCCGTGCTCGTCGGCCTCGCCCAGCAGATGGTCGGGATCAAGAACGCGAAACGCGAGGCCCATTACCGTCGCTACAGGCCCAAGTGTGATGTAGCGTTTTGACCACGTAACACGCAGCCCCAGAACATCTTCGCCTTCGAACGTGCCGCGGCAGACAACGCCCACATCGGGCATGCCCGATGCGTCTGATCCCGCCTCGGGTCCGGTCAAAGCGAAGCAGGGAATGTCGTCGCCGGTAGCCAGGCGCGGCAGATAATGGGCTTTCTGCTTGTCGGTGCCGTAATGCAGCAGCAACTCGGCCGGGCCGAGCGAGTTTGGAACCATGATGGTCACTGCGGCTGTGATGCTGCGGGTGGATATCTTTGACACAACAGCAGAGTGGGCTTGAGCGGAGAACCCTAACCCGCCGTGTTCCTTAGGAATGATCATTCCGAAAAAGCGCTGCGCCTTTATAAAATTCCAGGCGTCCGGCGGCAGGTCGTGCCATTCGTTTTCAATGCGCCAGTCGTCCAGCATGGCGCAAAACTCTTCAACCGGACCGTCTAAAAAAGCCTGCTCTTCCTCTGACAGGCCGGCTTTTGGTGCGCCAAGAAGTTGTCGCCAGTCCGGTTTGCCGGTGAACAGGGCCGCATCCCACCACACTGTTCCGGCTTCAAGCGCCTCGCGCTCGGTGTCGGACATAGGCGGCAGACGTTTCTTGTACCAAGCGAGCAACGGGCGGGTCAGCGTTTCGCGGCGCCACGTGCGCCAGTCTCTCCGCGGTTTAGTCTCGGGTCTGTCTTGCGCGTCGGTCATGGCGTTACACTCCGCAGTGAAATTCGCTTTCCTGTGGTGTTAGCCTACCACGAGGGCAGGGTTGGGTGTACTGGCGCGAAAAGAGTGTCTTCAGGCGGGTTGGGGGCGGCTCATTTGGAGCGCGGCGTCCCACTGCGCTTTATAAGCGGCGCGCAGCACGTTTTTTTGTACTTTACCCATGGCATTGCGCGGCAGCTCATCAGCTATAACGAGCAGCTTCGGGATTTTATAGTTGGCGAGGTCCTTTTTTAGGGCGTCGCGGAGGTCTTGAGTGCTTAGGACCGTTGTGCCCGGGGCCAGGGTTACAACGGCCAATCCGGATTCTCCGAAGTCCGGGTGCGGCATTCCCACAACGGCGGATTCAATTACGCCGGGCAGGCTATCAATGATCGTTTCAATTTCTTTGGGATACACGTTAAAGCCGCCGCAAATCATCATGTCCTTGGCGCGACCGACAATGGCGACCATGCCGTTCTCGTCTAGGTGCGCGAGGTCGCCGGTTTTGAAGAACTCGTCGGTAGTAAAATCCTCCGACGTTTTTTCCGGCTTGCGCCAGTACCCTTTAAATAGCCCCGGACCTTTGATTTGAATTTCCCCGGTTTCGCCGCGCGGCAGTTCTGCGTTGTCATTGCCTGCGATCCGCAGGCTCACGCCCGGCAGCGGCCAGCCGACGTCGCCGGCACGGCGGGGTTTGTCTACATCGGCGCTCGTGATGATTCCCGCCTCGGTCATCCCGTAGCGCTCAACGATCTGCTGGCCGGTGCGTGCTTCGAAAGCCCGGGCGGTTTCATCCAGCAACGGTGCGGAGCCACTCAGAAAAAGTCGGATCGTGCGGCACGTTTCAGCCGTGAACGCCGGATTTGCCAACAGCCGTACGTAATATGTGGGCACGCCCATAAACACCGTCGCGTCTGGCATATCGGCGATAACGGCTTTGGCGTCGAACTTTGCATGAAAAATCATTCCGGTGCCGTTAAGCAGCACCGTGTTGAGGGCAACGAACAGGCCGTGCGTATGAAAGATAGGCAGAGTATGTAAAAGCACGTCGTCGGGCGCGAACCGCCATACTTGATGTAGCGCCGTTGCGTTGGCCGCGAGGTTCGCATGTGTCAGCATCACACCTTTTGGCCGGCCTGTTGTTCCTGATGAATAAAGAATGGCGGCCAAATCAGACTCGCCGCGCGGCGTTGTCGTAAAAGTGGACGCCGCATCGTGACTTTGGTCGGTTAATGTGCCGGCCCCATTCGCGCCGAGAGTCAGAAAGCGAACAATCTTTCGCGTAGCGCAGAGGTCTGCAAGGGCGCGCGCGTTTGGATCGCCAACAACAATGACCGGCTCTGCATCTCCTAGAAAGTAATCAAGCTCGTCGGCCTGATATGCAGTGTTGAGCGGCAGAAAGACGGCGCCGGCGCGCAGGCAGGCGAGGTATAGAAAAACGCCCTCGGGAGATTTTTCGATCTGGACTGCAACGCGGTCACCAGGCTTTAGACCGCAGGTGACCAGGACGTTGGCGTATTGCGCTGAAATGCGCTCCAAGTCGTCGTAGCTGTAGGTGGGTCCGTCCTTGACGCTGAGAAACGGCGTATTTCCGTTCGTCGGAAACCGGCTGCGAAAAAGCTCAAATAAATTGTGTGTGGATTGTTCGGACATGGACCCCTGCAAACAACGCGCTAGGCGATCCTTTCATATCCGATCAGGTTCTCCGTGCAAGTCCCCGCGCGGGACGAATGGGAACTCGGAATTAAACTAGGGCGTTAAGATTCTGTCCGCGATGCGGGTGCGGGCTTTGCTCGCCAACCGGTTTGGCCGCCGAGGGTTGCGGCGGCGGCGGTGGGTTAGGATCTTGCGGTACATTCTGAGTGTTCACCCGTCCGGTCTGGGTCTGCTGAAAAGCGCCCGGCAGCTCGCCTGAAATACCTTTGATTTCGTCCATGATCCGTCTCGCCTCGGTTCGATGATTGCCCCCTAGACTCTCAAAGAGCAACTGCCGATTGCAACCCCTAATGCCGAATTCTCAGATTCGCCCAATAACTACATATCTTTCAATGCGATAGCTGTATCTTCTAGGCGCTTTGGATCGAGTTTGGCACGAGCGGCAATCAGTTTTTTGGACTGAATGAAGTCTTTCGCCGCATTTACGGCTTGGCAGGCAACCAGCACGTCCTCGCGCAGGTAGCAGGCCGAAAATCGACGCTCGTCCATATTTCCACGAATAACAATTTGGTCTCCGGGTTTCGAGAGCCCGGTCATCTGTAGCTTTAGATCGTATTGATCTGACCAAAACCAGGGGACTTCGGCATAGGGCTCTGGTTTGCCCAGTGCGGCCAAAGCGGCAGCCTTTCCCTGAGCGAGCGCGTTCGGCACCGACTCAAGGCGCAGTCGTTCGCCGAGCAGAGCGTTGGGATGATTTGTGCAATCGCCGGCTGCGAAAATATCCGGATCCTTGGTGCGAGCACAATCATCCACAACGATACCGTTATCGATTTCGAGCCCGGCATCTGCCGCCAGTTCAACGTTCGGTAAAATTCCGATACCAATAATTACAATATCGGCCTCGAATTTCTCAGTACCGCACACCACGCGCTCGACTCTCTCCGCACCCTCAAACGCAGTAACGGTGGTGGAGGTGTGGATGTCGACGCCTTCCGCCCGGTGCACAGCTGAATAAAATTCCGACATTTCCGGTGCGACGACGCGGTTCAGCACCAAAGGCATCATTTCGAGTACGGTGACGCTGCATCCGCGTTTGATTGCCACGGCAGCGACTTCCAAGCCGATATACCCCCCGCCGACAATGACAAGCTTGAGGCCCGCCGCAAACTGGCTGCGAAAGGCCTCGACATCATTGATGGTGCGCAAATAGTGAACGCCCGGCAAATCTGCCCCGGGGCAGGTCATCTTCCGAACCCGTCCACCGGTGGCAAGAACCAGTTTGGTGTACGGGACTTCTTCCTTATCGATTAAGTGAACGCGCCTTGTGGCGCGGTCGAGGCCGCTCACGCTCGTATTCGTGCGGATGGCAATGTTTTTGCTGGTGTAAAAATCCGGCGCGCGCATGAAAAGCTGGTCGGTGCCGACTTCGCCGGCCAGAAACTTTTTGGAAAGCGGTGGGCGCTCGTAGGGGATTTGCGGCTCTGCGCCAAGGAGGGTCACCGAGCCCTCAAATCCCGCCTGCCGCAGGGAAATCGCGGTTTGAGCTCCGGCTTGTCCTGCGCCGACAATGACAATGCTGCCGGCGGCAATACTATCGGTCATCTCTGAGATCTTTACTTTATGCGCATGCCAAAGAGGTGCGCGCAGGTGTCCAGGTGTTCGTTGCTAATCTTCGTTGATTTCCGAACCGGCCACCAATTTGTCGATTTGCGCCTGAGTAAGGGCGGCTTTTGAGTCTTCCGGATCGGCCGCGGGACGGGGGCCGCCCTTGCCGCGCTTATCTTCGCCTTCCGACATAACTTCAGTGCGCCGCCGCCGGTCGGGACCGAAGTACCCGCCTACATCGACAAATGGCCGGGGCCGTTCGATTACTTCCTTGATGCGCAAAATGAGACTTTTCGCATTGAAGGGCTTGGCAACGTACTCGGTCACACCGGCATTGCGGGCCAGGACAACCTTCTCGCGCCGCGTCTCCGAGGTGATCATAATGATCGGTGTGAACCGAATGTTGGATTTGTCGGCCCGCACGGCTTTGAGCATCTCTACGCCGCTCATGGGCTCGAGCAGCCATTCTGATATGACGATATCCGGTGCCCAGCTCTTCATGACGGACAGCGCTTCCCGGCCGTCCTTAGCTTCGTCAATGCGCTTGCAGCCCAGAGTCTCAAGGATTCCCTTGATCACCCGGCGCATATAGCCGCGATCGTCGACCACCAGAAAGCTGATGGGTTTTAAGTAATCTGATGTGGCCGTAACCATGCCGCCGCGCCCATAATCCCCTGCGAATGAGCGCGTTGTTCGCGCTGCACCCCCGTCTTTGAAGTCCCACAAGGACTCAAGCTTGTATATTAAAGTATTATCTATCTTCAGAAAATTAAACCCATCGTGAGAAAATACCGAGTGAAATCATCATCTTCACCCACCGCTCAGCGACTTGCCGACCACGCTCCCCGTACATGGCAGCGTATGCTGTCGGGCCGTCGGCTGAATCTTATCGACCCCTCCCCCCTCGATATTGAGATTGAAGACATTGCCCTGGGGCTCGCACGTAACACCCGGTGGAATGGCCAAACCAGCGGGACTCATGGCTGGAGCGTGGCCCAGCACTCCGATTTTGTGGTCGAAATTGTCCGCCGTTTAAAGCCTCGGGCGTCTGCTCGGCTGCTGATGGCGGCCAAGCTTCACGATGCCTCCGAGTATGTCACCCACGACCTTATTACGCCGCTGAAAAGCGTCGTAGGGGACGTTTTCAAAGAGGTGGAAGCTCGGCTCACGCGGGCTATTTACCTTCGGTTTGGACTAGTGCCGGAGTTGCCCGCCGCCGACCGCGCGCTCGTTAAGCAGGCTGACCTTATTGCGGCGGCGACTGAAGCCGTGCAATTGGCCGGGTTTACGACAGCCGAATGCCGGTCGGTTCTCAATTTCAAGGAAAAGCCGCTCAAGGATGTTAAGCTTGTGCCTCTGCCCGTTGCGGAGGCAGAGCAAAAATTTCTCGAGGGGTTCTGGGCTCTGGAAAAAGCCATCGCTCTTCAGAGCCGTTGATGTTTAATCCGATCAAGAGATTGCAGCATGAAGCTTAGCCGGTTTGCCTTAGCGTTATTTGCGTTCGGCGCGTTTGCAGCCCTTATCTCTATTGCCGCCGCCGCCTTTGCCGCGCACGGCGTCGCCAATGTCGCTCCAAGGGGCGAGCAAGCCGCCGCCTGGTTTGCGCAGGCCGCCGGATTTCAGATGGACCATGCTCTGGGGCTCATTCTAGTTACGCTCGCCGCCGAGTTCGCTGAAAAGGGAATCTCGACAACTTTAATGCGCACCGGTGCGCTGTTGATTGCCGGTGCAATCGTGCTGTTCCCAGGCTCTTTGTATTGGGCGTCTTTCGGTGGTTCCAGTGCGCTTGCGCCCATAGGCGGGTTTGCTGCCATGGGTGGCTGGGCATTTTTCGGTATCGGGGCGTTGAGCGCTCTGCTGCGCAAGCGCACGTATTTATAGGGAGCGGATCATGATTGGCGGTTTAAATATTCTCGGCGTCATAATCGCTGCTTTGGTCGCGATGATCATCGGCGCGGCATGGTACTCACCCCGGCTTTTTGGAACCGCGTGGTTGAAAGAGCTGGGTAAAACATCGCCCGAGCAACTCGGTAGTCCGAAGAAAGCGATGATCAACGCGATTATCATGAACGTTGTGTCGGCATTTGCTCTTGCGCTGGTGTTCAAGTGGCAAGGGGCGGAGACATCTACCGATGCGCTGATGACGGCCCTCGTGGTCGGTGTTGGATTGGTTCTATCCAATCAACTGATGCGTGATCGTTTCCATGGAGCATCATCGCATCTGTCGCTTATCAACGGCGCGCATACGGTGGTGGTCTATTTGGCGATGGGCACGGTGCTGTTCTATGCCGGGTAGCCCGGCCTCAGTTATGTCTTGCCCCACACCGGCGCACGCTTGGCGAGGAAAGCGTCAATGCCTTCTGCCGCATCCGGCTCCATCATATTCTTAGCCATGACCGCGCCCGCGTAAGCATACGAGTCGGCAAGGCCAAGCTCGATTTGTTCGTAAAAGGCTCGTTTGCCGATGGCCAAAACCTTTGGCGATTTGCTGGCGATCAATTGCGCCAGACCATAGACCGTTTCGTCCAGTTTATCGTCATCAACCGACATGTTGATAAGTCCGGCTGTCTCTGCGTCCATCGCTGAAAGTGGTCGGCCGGTCATGAGCATTTCCATGGCTTTCTTACGCCCCACGTTGCGGGATAATGCGACCATAGGGGTTGAGCAGAACAAGCCGATGTTGACCCCGGGGGTCGCAAATGTCGCGGACTTGGCGGCGACCGCCATGTCTGCCGTTGCGACCAATTGGCACCCCGCCGCCGTGGCAATGCCGTGAACCCGCGCGATAATCGGTTGCGGCAACCGCGTCATGGCCAGCATCATTTCACTGCAGGCCGTGAATAACTCCTTTGTCCAATTCGGGTCGGTATGCGCGCGCAGTTCCTTTAGATCATGGCCCGCGCAAAACGCCGGGCCGTCACCTGCAAGCACGAGCACTTTCACAGAGTTGTCTGCCCCGATAGATGTGAGGGCGGCAACGATCTCGCCAATGCCCTCGCGTGTGAGAGCATTGCGCGACTTTGCGCGATTGAGCGTTATCGTTGTTATCCCGTGCGCATCGCGGCGCTTTACGAATGGCTGGGTCATTGCATCGGTCATTTTGTGCCTGCTCCTTCGTTGGAAGCTACAGTCTGTCGTCGCCGAATTATAAAAAGCAGGGCGACAGAAGCGGTAACAAACCCCGCGGCGAAAATCGGTCCGGTGAAGCCGAGAGCCTGCGACGCTGCGCCCAGCCCCAAAGCGCCGATCGCCGGGCCAAACCGCGTAATTGCGTACCAAACGCTGAGGGTTCGCCCGCGCATGCGGTCGTCCGCTGCAGTTTGCGTCACCGTCTGCGACCCCACTCCCACCATAACGCCGAAAATACCGCTAATGGTAAGCAAGGGAACAGCCAGCCAAAAGAGCTTAGTGACCGCGAATGCTGCGATAAATAGGCCGTTGAAGGCCATTGCACCGATGAACACGCCCTCGATGTTCTTGTTGCCATGTTGAGCGAGAAATAGTCCGCCGATAATAGCGCCGACGCCTTGCGCCGACGTGAGAATAGCAAGCCCTGCTGCGGCTCGTCCGAACTCCTGATCAGCGATACCGGCCAAGAGGTCGCTGAGCGGCCAGATCAGAGTGCTGGACAGCGCCACCATGGGCATGACCCATCTCAAGGTCGGATGGGTGAACGTATAACGCACGCCTTCGGACATCTCCGCCCATACGCCGCCGATGATCGATCTATGTGCGCGCTGTGCCGGTTTGTGCGGGGGAAGCGAAAGGCTGAGCAGCGCCGCGATAACGCCGAGGTAGGTCAGCGCGTTGAGAGCAAACGCAAAGCCGACGCCGATGGTCGTAATCAATACACCGGCCAAAGCCGGTCCAACGATACGGGCAAGGTTGAATGTCAGGGAGGTGATGGCAATGCCGCTGCCTAAATCTTCCTTGGGTAAAAGATTGGGCACCAGAACAAGCCGGGCTGTTTGCATGAGGGGTTGAACGAACCCTGAAAACAGCTGCAATCCAAATATAAGCAGCGGTGTAACATGTCCGGTAATGGCGAGTGCCGCCAGCGTGACGGCTTGCCCCGTCGCCAGGATCTGCCCGACAACCGCGATGCGCCGCCGATCGAACCTGTCGGCCAGTACCCCGGCTATGGGCGCGACAATAATCGCCGGCAAAAATTCGGCCATGCCAACGGCGCCCAGCCAAGCCGCCGAGTGGGTTAGATCCCACGTGAGCCAGCCAACGGCGACACGTTGAACCCAGAGGCCAACGACCGACACGGAATTTCCTGCGGTGAACTTCGCGAAGTTGCGGTTGCGGAAAAGGCGCCGGGGGGCCGAGAAATCGAGCCGGAATTGAAACATGAGTGTTACACAATACAGGAATTGTTTTGCGAAACGAGGGCTCTCTTCCGCAAAAAAAACCACTATAGTCCGCAGGCCGTGCAGTCGGGGAGGGCTGATTGACCATGAATGACGCTGCCAAATCTAATTCACCGTTCGAACGTATTGTTCAGATAATGGCGATGATCAAGCCGCACGAAATGCGAGCTGTTGTCCTTTCCTTTTTCTACTTTTTCTTTCTGCTTGGCAGCTATTACATTCTCCGACCTATGCGCGATGCTATGGGCACGGTGTATGGAACCGACAATCTCGAAGAGCTGTTCACCTACGTCTTTATAGCCACTTTTATTGCCGCGCCCATTTATGCCTGGGTCGCGTCCAAGGTGCGCCTCT
>JAUIGX010000229.1 GCA_030432435.1 Alphaproteobacteria bacterium | reverse complement strand
AGGCTCTTGGTCGAAGATGGCACATGTGGTTTGGCCGAAGTCACGTTGTCACATGATCGAGGCAAACCACCGCTGGGAGCGCGAGTTGCACGAGCTCGCCGCCGACCCCGCCTACAGCTACGTCATTGCCGCAGCCGGTCCAAAGAAGGGCGATGGTCATTTCAAGTTCTCTGAAGATCCCTACGGCGGCGTGGCAAGAACTGAAGAGGGAGAAGGAACCGGCCACGTTCCGATGATCACCGTAGATTCAGAGTGCGCGGAGCGCGGCTTTGAGTCCCCCATCTTGCTGAAGTTCGACACTCACGGCTTCGAACGCGAAATTTTGGCGGGGGCAAGTGAGACTCTGAAAAAGACCAGTCTCATCGTGATCGAGGCTTACAATTTCGGGGTACGTGAGAAACGCTTTCCGGCCATGCTTGATCTGCTGGAGGATTTGGGATTTCGCTGCATCGATATCGGTGAGCCGCTGTTCCGCGACTATGATCGCAGCTTCTGGCAAATTGACTTCTTCCTGGTGCCGATTGATCGGCCCGAATTTCAGTACGGCGGCTATAAGTGATCAATAAAGCGCAGGGATTCAATCGGACATACGCCCAGTGAAAATTACCCTCATCAATACGCTCGATGTCCAAGGCGGCGCAGCTCGCGCGGCACACAGGCTCCACAAAGGCCTGTGTGAGATCGGAGCAAACAGTACATATTTTGTACGTGACCGCAGGCTGAAAGACCCGACGGTTCGGCAATTTATTCCGGACCCGTCGGATTCAGCCGTAGCTTACCGCAAAGAGCGAAAAGCCGCCCTGACCGCCGCATACGATGCTTACAAAGACACCCGCGATCCCGATATCGAGCAATTCAGTCAGGAACGCGTAGATGGCGATGAAAACTTCTTCATTCAACGACCGCCTGCAGACGTCATCAACCTTCACTGGGTCGCTGGCTTTGTAGACTATCCGCTGTTTTTTACACCCGAGCGCACCCGCAGCCCAGTGGTCTGGACACTACACGACATGAACCCATTTACGGGCGGCTGCCACTACGACGCGGGCTGCGATCGGTTTCAAGACCGTTGCGGAACATGTCCGCTTTTGGGTTCAGAGATTGAAAACGACCTAACGCGTGAAATTTTCGAAGCGAAGGTACGAATATTTGATCAGTGGCCTGCCGATCAGTTGCACATTGTCGCTCCCAGCCAGTGGCTCCGAGATGCTGCCAAGTCCAGCACGATTTTTAGTAAGTTTAATGCGACTTGCATTCCCTACGGTATAGAAACAGACGTATTCCGACCAATGGATAAATTGGAAGCCCGAGCGAAACTCGGATTACCGGCCGACGCACGCGTTGTTCTTTTTATCTCTCATCAAGTTGGGCTGGCGAGAAAAGGGTTTAGGGAACTGGTTCGCGCGCTCTCCTTAATGCCAGACACTAAAAATCTAATTCTTCTTGGAATTGGCGATAAAGCCAATGTGCCGGTAGACGCTCCATTTCAAGTCGCCCAAATTAAATACATCAGCGACGATCATCAGGTGGCTCAGATATACAGCGCGGCCGATATTACGGCTCTTCCTTCCAGACAGGACAACTTACCCAATACAATGCTGGAGTCATTAAGCTGCGGAACACCGGTAGTTGGATTTCGTGCTGGCGGCATTCCCGATATGATTAAGGATGGGGAGACTGGGTTTTTGGCTGATGTGGGAAATATCGGCGCACTAAGCGCTGCTTTCGTAGAGGCGTTCTCAGATCTTACACGTCTGCGTGATTGCGGCTTACGCGGGCGCGCTCTGATGGAGAAACAACACACGCTCGCGGCCCAAGCCCATGCGTACATGGATCTTTATGAGAAAATGGATAAAACAGCTCGCCTAAAGCGTGGCTATTAACTAGACAAGAAAACTTCGCGTAGAGGCAAGGTTTTCACATAGCCGCTTAAAAATTGGCGGCGGAGCAAACGCATGCGATTTCTGCAAATAAACACTTACTATCCAGCTTATCTGCAGGATTTTTACACAGCGCGACCGCACCTTTTATCTGCAAACTACGACACGCAAATTAACGCCTTGCTCGACGATGGGTTTTCCGACTCTCACATATTTTCGCGCACTCTAAAACAACATGGCTTCGAGACTTTTCAAGTCGCCATTAACAATCCGGTTTCGCAAAACGCATGGCTTGCCGCACACGGGCTTCCTCTCCGGCCCGACAACCAACATGCCCTCACCACCTTGCAGCAGATCGAGCACTTCGCGCCCGACATTGTTTACACAACAGACGTCGTCACCCTGCGCTCATCGCTCTTAAGGCAATTGAAATCACGCCCGTCTGTTGTCGCCGGATGGCGAGGATACCCGTTGCCGGAAAAAGCCGATCTTTCGGCTTATGATCTTATCCTGACCAGCTTCGACCGTATCTTCGAGGAAGCAAAAGCACGCGGTGCGAAAGCCGTGGAACGGTTTCATCCGGGCTTCCCGGAAAACATCTCGGTTCTCAGCGAACCGCGCGGCCAAAAGTGGGATGTCGTGTTCTCCGGCTCCATTACACCCGAGCACACACGCCGCATCGCCCTCCTGAATTTACTCGCCGAGATAAGTGACGACAGCGCGTCTGCATTTTCGCTCGGCATCTTCATGCCTGACGCGAAGGCTCTTTCTCCCCGAGTACAGCGCCTGAATCAACCTGCTGTTTGGGCCCATGATATGCTGCGCTTGCTGAGAGACTCTAAAATCGTGGTCAATATTGATGTAGATGCATTCGGCGCACAGCCGCCCAACATGCGATTGATTGAAGCCACCGGAGCCGGCGCCTTCCTTCTAACCCCCTACCACCCCGAGCTTCCAAAATTCTTTGAGCCGGGCGTGGAGGTCGAGACGTTTAGAAACGAGAATGAACTAATTTCGAAAATTCACTATTATCTTGCTGACTCGGACGCCCGAGAAAAAATTGCACGACAAGGTCAGGAACGATGCCTGCACGATCATAGCCATGGCGCACGCACTGCATGGTTTGCCGATATCTTTCGGACGGCATTCAGCGCAGCTGAGAAGGCCGCCTCCTAACATACATTCCAACATTCACGATCGTTCTTGAAAGACAGCGTTTGCCATGAAGCCAACCAACCGTACTTTTTCCGCAGCCGGTACAACAATTTTTGAAGTAACGTCCCGCCTTGCGGCCGAACACAAAGCAATCAATCTGGGGCAAGGTTTTCCCGACAACAAGGGGCCCGAAGATGTGCGCGCAAAAGCGCGTGAGTTTCTAGAGGACGAGCCCAATCAATATCCACCAATGATGGGGGTTCCCGCACTCAGGCAGGCCGTCGCGGCGCATGACCAGCGGTTCTATAATCTGGAGGTTGATTCAGAGCGCGGCGTGATGATCACCGCCGGCGCGACAGAGGCGTTGGCAAGCTGTCTTTTTGGCCTTATCGAGCCCGGTGACGAAGTTGTTGTTATTGAGCCGCTGTACGACAGCTACTTGCCGGTTATCCGGCGAGCCGGAGGCATTCCTCGCGTCGTTCGCATGACACCGCCCCACTGGGAGTTGCCCAGAGAAGGTCTTGCAAAGGCTTTTACGGAAAAAACCAAGCTCCTTATCCTAAACTCGCCGATGAACCCCAACGGCAAAGTTTTTTCACAAGAAGACCTGTCATTTGTCGCCGGCCTTTTAACCCAACACGACGCATACGCCGTGTGCGACGAAGTGTATGAGCATTTAATCTTCGACGGCAAACAGCACATTCCCTTGATAACATTGCCCGGAATGGCAAAGCGGTGCCTGCGCATAGGCTCTGCCGGAAAGACATTTTCACTGACCGGATGGAAAATCGGCTACGTCGTTGCCGACCCCACGTTGTTGCAACCGGTCGCCCGAGCGCACCAGTTTATTACCTTTACCGTCGCCCCCAATCTTCAGCGGGCCGTCGCCTATGGCCTTGGACAATCCGAAGATTACTTCAAATCCCTCTCTCGAGATTTGCAGAAAAAACGCGACTTTCTTTCCGAGAAACTTTCAGGGATTGGCTTCTCCATCCTCCCTTGCGAAGGCACGTACTTTGTTACGGCCGACATTTCACACCTTGGTTTCGACGGAGATGATGCCGAATTTTGTAGGCACATCACCATAGAGGCCGGCGTGACCGCTATTCCCGTGAGCGCCTTTTACGAAAGCGTCCCCCCGCGCAACCTCGTTCGCTTCGCCTTCTGTAAGGACGATAAAATTCTTGAAGAGGCTGCGGGACGATTAACCCGGCACTTCGGCTTATAGCCCTTACCGCCTTAGACAGCTGACCTCGCCTCGCCTCCTACAACATCATCTGGAGCGTCGTCATCCGTCAGCTGACTATCCTTAAAAGGCAGCGCAGGGATAAACCAAGTGACGACAAACGCGATCAGAATGATCGCAAGTCCGAAACCGAAGAGCCCGGTGATGGCTAGCGAAAATGCGTCCTTAAGCCCGCGCTCGGTTTCCGCCACCAAAGCATCCGTTTGTTGCAACATAGCTTTTTTGATCTCCGGAAGCCGCAGACGGTCGGCTTCAGTTGGAGACTGTCCGGAGAAAAGCGGCGCCTTCACATCACTCGAAACGGACTCATCGTCGATCACCTTAGACATCGCGTCGACGTCGCCGTTGTAGGCGCGCTCAATAAGCCCGAAGCGACTTTCGACAGCCGCCGTAATCTGGTTCCGGACACGGCCCGGATTCATCGCCTGGGCTTGCGCCTCACTCAAATCAAAGCTTGCGCTCTCCATGCCCGGGATACTCGGAACGTGGCGAGGCAGCTCCATCGTCAAATTATGCGTCAACATTGTGCCAAATATCGCGATGCCCACAACAGAACCGATTTGCCGAAAG
>JAUIGX010000228.1 GCA_030432435.1 Alphaproteobacteria bacterium | reverse complement strand
GGCCGGAATTTACGGCGTACCGTTCCAGCGAAACATTCCCGACAACGCCACGAATATCGAACTCGTCTACCGCCGTCTGGTGAGCCTCATCGCCACGTCGGAAGAATTTTCGTTCCGCTAGGGGGGATGGACATGAATATTTCACGACGCAATCTTCTCGCAGGCGCCTCGGCGGGCGCCGCGTTTACCTCTCTCATTCCCGGCGTAAACATTTCCTTTGCGCAAGAAGCTCAAACAGGCGGCGACACCCTCATCGTTCTCTTTCAACGCGGAGCCTGTGACTGGCTCCAAATGCTGTCCCCTGCAGGCGATCCGAACTACATCGCCGCACGCCCGAGCATCAAAGTGCCGACTTCGGGCCCAGCCGCGGGCCTTGGCCTAGATTCCCTGGACGGTGTTGATCTTTTCTTGAGCCCGAGCGCACCCGAATTAAAAGCCCTCTACGACACCGGCGATCTGGCATTCATTCACGCGACTGGCCTGCACACGGCGGACCGCAGCCACTTCACCGTTCAGGACAGCATGGAGAAAGGCGTTGCCGACGGCGAAGCCGCGCAGAATACCGGATGGCTCGCCCGCCATGTTCAATCGATTGGCGGCCCCGCATCGGATCTGTCCGTGATCGCGTCAGGTTCCAGCAATCCGGTATCACTGCTCGGCGAACCCGGCACCTTGGCCGTCGCCGATGCGGCAAAGTTTGAAATATCGGGCGGCACTTTGAACTCGAGCGTTATCCGAGGCATGAATCCGGGCGGCACGCCGTATCAGGACGTGTCCATCAACACCTTGGCGGCCATTGATGCCGTTCAAGGAGGACTGCTCACCGTTCCGGAGAGCGATCCCGACCTTGGGTACACCAACGGCGCGCTATCCAAGTCGCTGAAGTCACTCGCCCTGCTGATCAAAATGAATCTCGGCGTGAGCATCGCAACAGTCGATTTTGGAAGCTGGGACATGCACAACAGCCTTCCGTCCGAATTCGCCCAGCGCACCACCGAGTTTTCTCAGGCTATCGGCGCCTTTTGGGCTGACATGGCCGATTATCACGGCAAGATCACCTTCGTGACCATGACCGAGTTTGGCCGACGGTTGCAGGAAAACGCCAACCAGGGCACGGACCACGGATCGGCGTCGGCAATGATGGTGCTCTCGGGCAATGTCAACGGCGGCAAGATCTACGGCACCTGGCCGGGCCTCTCACCAAGCCAGCTGAGCAACGGCGATATGGTTGTGACCACCGATTACAGACAGGTGCTCTCGGAAATTATGATCACCCGCCACGGCGAGAAAAACCTAGAGGCCGTTTTTCCGACCGTTCAGTACAATCCGATTGGATTTATGAACGCAGCCGCAACTCCCTAAAGGTCCGGGGCCACTAACGTTCGGCGATTCTACGTCCGCAACCGTGCACCGTGCCTACTCCGCCGCGGCCGCGCGAGCTGAACGCATATTTATCGCGAAGCCCACGATCAGCAACACCACCACCGCCAGCTGCGCGAGCAGCGGCAGCGCCGACGGATAGATCCCGAGCCAATCAATACGCGGGCCGTCCACCGTGATCACCGGCAACATGCCCGCCTCTTCCAGCGCGGCAAATCCCTTGCCTGCCAGCACAAACGCGAGCACGGCAATCAACGCGGAACTTGCCGCAAAGAACTGGCCGATAGGCAAGCGTCTCGATGTTTGAAGCAACACAACCGTGATGATTACCAGCACAACGGCTGCGGCTGCCGTACCGGCAAGAATGGCTTGGCCGTTTCCGCTGGTCCAAAGCGCCACATAGAACAATATGGTTTCAAACACTTCGCGGTACACCACCACAAAAGCCAGCGCGAAAATAAAGAACGCCGATTTGCGGGTCAGGACCGCCGACAATTTGTCTTTGATATAAGCCTGCCACTGACCGGCGAGACTCTTTTGATGCATCCAGATGCCGACGCCGAGCAGCACCACGGCCGCAAATATGGCCGAGAAGCCTTCCGTCAATTCGCGGTCCGCACCGCTGATATCGATTAGGTAGACCGCGACAACCCACGTCAGCACGCCCGCCGCCAACGCCCCGGCCCAGCCCGCATGAACGTACGGCAGCACATCGCGGCGCTCGACCTTCGTCAAGAAACCGATCATGGCCACCACAACCAACAGCGCTTCAAGACCTTCGCGCAGCAAAATTGTGAATGCGCCGAGGAAGGCGGCGGTTGCATCCCCTTCCGCGACCGACAGCGTCGTTTCCGCCGATGCAAATAGATCGTCAACCGCTTGTTTCTGCGCGGCAACCTGATCGACCGGCGCGCCTGCGCCAATGCGGCTGCGGTATTCGAGCATCGCCGTTTCCACGCTGATCATAAGATCGTTATCGCGGGCGCGCAGCGTCGGCTCCACGGGCTCGAACCCATCCAGGTATGAAGACAGGGCCAAGGTGGTGGCGCGCGAAACGTCACCGGCCCGGTATGCTTCAAGGCTCTCGGCAAGCCGCGCGCGCGCAACGGCAAGCAAGCCTTCGGTGTCTTGCTCTACGACGCTGGGATTGGTGCGCAAATAGCCCATAAGCGCCCGCGCCGTATCGGCACTTGTTTGCGCGGCCAGATCGGACTCGGTTGTCTTTACCAGCGATTCAATATTGGGAAACTGAACACGCAGGGCTTCCTCGCACTGCCACAACATCTCGCCTTGTTGCCGCTCTTCCGGCGTAAACGAGAGCGTCCCCGCATAAAGCGCAACCGCCCAACGGTCCTCTTCCGGGAGAATATCGCGGTAACTCAGCATGGACGTTTCATCCAGGCCCTGGGTCACCACTTCATATAGCGAGAACAGACTGCGTTCGCGCGCGCGCGCGGGGTCGGTAAACGCAATCGGCGCCGGATCAAGGCCCTCCGCAGCCGGTCCGTTTCCATGCCCTTCGAGACCATGGCAGCTAGAGCATTGCTCCGCATAAACCGCCGCGCCGCGCGCAAGATCGGGGATCGCGGCAGGCGCGACCGGAACCGGATAGGCCGTCAGCAAACTTTCGGCAACGCCGCGCGACAAAGCGGCAACCTCGGTCGGCGGAGACATCGCGTCAATCGCGCTGCGAAGCTGTTGCGCCTGACTGACCAGCGCACCTTGATTCTCATTGGCAGGCAATGAGGCGATCGAGTCCTGCGCGGTTGCCGCGAACTCTTGCATCTCGGCGTATTCGAACTCGTTGATCACCGCGCCGTCGGCAACGGCTTCCGGATAATCGACCGCGATGTAATCCAGGAGTTTCCATGTCTGCCGGACCTCCGCATCAAGCCCCGCATCCTGCGCTTGGCTTGGAGCGATGCCCAAGAGGAGTGCCGCGAAAAGCGCTCCGGCAATAAAAGAGGAGGATCGGGTGAAGATCTTCAGCATGGGAAATCTTTCTTACTCTTGGAATACCACCTGCCGGTGTATTGCTAATGAGAATAGATCGCAAGATAAACCTGTGACCGACTATAAGAAAAATAAGAAAGAGCCTCGCAATTTTTGATGCTTTGCCGGTCGCTGTCCGGCACCATCTAGCGGCAAAAGCCAACTCAGGAGGGGGAGAGTTTTATGACCGACCAGCAACCACCGGCCGTCACCCGGCGCCGCGCCATCACCGCAACCGGCCTTGGGGCCGTCGCGCTCGCCGGGCTCGCACACAGCGCTTCGGCCGCGACCCATAAAATGTCGGCCACAGAGGCGGCCAACGCAAAGGTCATCGCAGACTTCATGCAGCTTTGGAGCGCTCCCGATTGCACGGCTGAAAAACTCGCCGCCTTCATGGCCGAGGATTGCTACCTGCGTATGGAAGAAAACAAACCGCCGGTCGAAGGACGTGCAAACGCCGTCGCGGCTCTTGATGTGTTCCTTAAAGATGGTCAACGCTTCGGCATCGACATCTTGGAGACCCTTGCCATCGGGCCGGTCGTCGTCAATTCGCGCAGCGACTACGTCATCGTCCCCGGGAAGGAGCCGACCAATCGCTTTGCGGTCGCCGGTGTATTCATCATGCGAGACGGCAAGATCCAGGAGTGGGCCGACTACCTCGTCCCGAAAGCGTAAGAGCACCGCCTCGCCCGCCGGCGGAAAGCATCTGCGGCGGGCAAGGCGGCTGAATTCTTCACACTGGTATTTAGATATTAGCTCCCGAGCGGCTGAGCGTCGGTCGTCTTGCACTGGCCGCTCCACTCCGATCGCTCGTCGTGTTCGGTACGCACAATGCTGAGCGACGGGCCGGAGCGATTAAGGGCGCCCTCCCAGCGCGCACCGAACGAGCCTTCGCCGCTCCACTTAATTTCTTCGGTGCCGTAGGAATCAATATGCATGGGCGAGAGCGTTTTCTTCTCTCCGTTGTAAAGGTACAAGCCCCGCAATTCGTCGTTATACACGTACACGTCCGAGAACGGTTTGGACTCGTTCAGGTCTTCGCCGTCCTGATTTTTACCGGTGGTCGCAATGGTGCCTTCGCAGTTCAGCCACTGATCGGCGGCAAACGCGGTGCTGGTCCCTGCGATCAAAAGCGTTCCCGCCAGACCCGCCAGACCGGCAACAGACGTGTAAGAAAACTTCCCCATGGCAATACTCCTCCTGTCAGCCACATCGGATGAAAGGGGCCCCGCCCGGTGCGGTCCCCGGTGATATCGACCTAAGAACGCAACCCTATTTCCGCAAGGGGGTTTTGTGCGTGAATTGGCTGTAATTTTTTTTGCGGCGCGCATGTGGACAGGAAGCATTGGCGGACAGCGCCCTGGCGGCTAGGCTAGCCGCTCAGTCCGTTCGCCCAGGAAAGAGAGTTTCATGTTCAGCCTCACGCGCCGCGCGGCCCTCGCGTTCACCCTGACCGCACCGCTCGCCCTTGCGGCCTGCGGCGAGAGCGCTCCCGC
>JAUIGX010000016.1 GCA_030432435.1 Alphaproteobacteria bacterium | reverse complement strand
CTTCCCCAATGTTCATGAGATTCTGGGTGATAAAAATTGGCTTTTATGTATGACAAGCCCGACATCCCAATAATTTATGATGATGTCCCAACGCTAGGCCAAAAGATATCAAATTGGGCGGCGTCAAAACCAAACATATTGATACTCATTGACGGAGTTAACGGCGCTGGAAAAACAACTCTTGCGAAATCTCTAGCCAAAGAATTCAAAACTCATGCTGTTCACGTCGATTCTTATTTGCCGACGGAAAGAAGTGGGCGCTTTGTTGGCGCACTCAATACTGAAACGCTTAAGAATGATATTCGAAAGCATGTAAACGCGCCCTTCGCCCCTCTTTTTATAGACAGCGTATGCGGTCTCGCCGTTTTGAGACGCATTGAGATAGTCGCAGATCAAATAATCTATATACGAAGAAGATCTAGACTAGGGGTGTACCTAGACACTGAATACTACGGCTCGGAAAGAGAAAGGAAAGAAGCGATCAGAAATTGGAGCGAAGTAAGAGAGGACACAGGACCAAGCTTGCTCATGGAAGTTTTATCATATCACGAGAATTATCGCCCTCACGAAAAGGCTAGTTTAATTTACGAACGAAAAGAGGATGAGACATTTGATGAACACGTATTTATTACGTCAAATCTTTTATAGCTAAGCGGTTTCAGGTGTCCTGGCACTTCTGGATTGATCGCGGCGGCACGTTTACCGATATCGTCGCCCGCACGCCTGCGGGCGCGCTGATCACCAAAAAGCTGCTGTCGGAAAACCCCGGCCAATACGACGATGCCGCCGTTGCGGGCATGCGCGAAATCCTGGCCGAGCATGCAGGGCTTAAACCCGATGCTCCCTTCCCGGCCGATCAGATCGCCGCCATTAAAATGGGCACCACGGTTGCCACCAACGCGCTCTTGGAACGCAAGGGCGCGGCCACCGTGTTCGCTGTCACGCAAGGGTTTAAAGATGTCCTTCGCATCGGCACGCAAAACCGCCCGCGCCTGTTCGATCTAGATATTCAGTTGCCGGAAATGCTGTACGCGCATGTGGTGGAAATCCCCGAACGCGTCTCGGCCACCGGCGAGGTTATGTGCGCGCTGGACGAATCCGCCGCCCGCGCGCGGCTGACGGAAGCGTTTAGCACCGGCGCGCGCTCGCTCGCCGTCGCCCTCATGCACGGCTACCGCTTTACCGCGCACGAGGCGCGCGTGATGGAAATCGCAAAAGACATCGGCTTTACCCACATCTCGGCCTCGCACACCGTAAGCCCGCTCATGAAACTGGTCGGGCGCGGCGATACGACGGTGGCCGACGCCTACCTGTCGCCGCTGCTGCGCCGCTATGTCGCGCAGGTCTCCCGGGCCACAAATCATGCGCGGCTTTTGTTCATGCAATCGAACGGCGGGCTGACCGACGCCCATCACTTCCAGGGCAAGGACGCGGTGCTGTCCGGCCCGGCGGGCGGCGTGGTCGGCGCGGCGGAAACCGCGCGCGCGGCGGGCTTTGCCCACATCATCGGTTTCGATATGGGCGGCACCTCCACCGATGTGTGCCACATCAACACCGAACACGGCGAGGCGTTCGAGCGCGGCACAGACAACATCATCGCCGGTGTGCGCATTCGCGCGCCCATGATGCAAATTCACACCGTGGCCTCGGGCGGCGGCTCGGTTCTGTCGTTCGACGGCCTGCGCTTTAAGGCCGGGCCCGCCAGCGCGGGCGCACACCCCGGCCCCGCCGCTTACGGGCGCGGCGGCCCACTGACCGTCACCGACGCCAACGTGTTGCTGGGCAAGATTCAGCCCGCGCATTTCCCCGCTGTGTTCGGCGAAAGCGGAACCGAGCGCCTGAACGCTGCCGTGGTGCGCGAAAAGTTTGCCGCGCTCGCCGCCGATGTCCTGGCCGCCACCGGTCATGCGCGCACACCGGAAGATCTAGCCGAGGGGTTTTTGGCCCTTGCGATAGACAGCATGGCCCGCGCCATTCGCACCATCTCGGTGCAACGCGGCTACGACGTGACCAAATACACCCTTGCGTGTTTCGGCGGCGCGGGCGGCCAGCACGCCTGCCTGGTGGCCGACGCGCTCGGCATGACCACTGTGTTCATTCACCCGCTGGCCGGCGTGCTGTCGGCCTACGGCATCGGTCTGGCCAGGATGCGCGCGGTGAAGGAACGTACCGTCGAAGCCCCGCTCACCGGCGCGGGCCTGAACGGCATCACCCGCACCCTTGCAGATCTGAGCGGCGAAGCGCGCGCCGCCCTCATCGCGCAAGGGCTGAGCGATGCGCTCATCACCGTCAAGCGCCGCGTACACCTGAAATACGAAGGCACCGATACCGCTTTGGAAATCGAGTTCGAAGACGCGCCCGCCATGCGGGCCGCGTTCGCCGCCCAGCACAAGGCCCAGTTCGGCTTTGTCATGGACGGGCGCGATCTCATCGCCCAGAGCGCTAGCGCCGAGGCGATCAGCGGCGGAGAGTCCGCAGGCCCGCCCGCCAAGTTCAAAGCCGCCGCGGCCATTCCGCCCCAGACCGTTTCCATGATCTCCGGCGGGCAAAAATATAACGCGCCGCTGCATCACCGCGCCGCCCTCAAACCCGGCGCGTTTATCAACGGCCCCGCCCTTATCACCGAAGACCTCGCCACCACCGTGGTCGAGGCGGGCTGGCGCGCCGAGGTGAACGAAGACGGCGGCCTGGTGCTAACGCGCACTGCGCCGCTCGCCCGCCGCAAAACCGCAGGGCCGCCGGGAAACGAGTCCGCCGATCCGCTGATGATCGAAATATTCAACAACCTTATTATGTCCATCGCCGAGCAGATGGGCGCGGTGCTGCAAAACACATCCCAGTCGGTGAACATCAAGGAGCGGCTCGATTTTTCCTGCGCGGTGTTCGCAAGCGACGGCGCGCTGGTCGCCAACGCCCCGCATATGCCCGTGCATCTCGGCTCTATGGGCGAGAGCGTGCGCGCGGTTCTCGCCAGGCATCCGCACATGCAGCCCGGCGATGTGTTCGTGCTCAACAACCCCTACAACGGCGGCACCCACCTGCCCGATATCACCGTGGTCTCGCCTGTGTTCTTAGAGGGTGAAACCGCGCCGTTGTTCTTCACCGCCTCGCGCGGCCATCACGCCGACATCGGCGGGCGCACGCCGGGCTCCATGCCGCCGCTCTCTACAACCGTCGAGGAAGAAGGCGCGCTGCTCGACAGCTTGCCCCTGGTGCGCGGCGGTGTGTTTCAGGAAAACGAGATCCGCGCCGCGCTTGCCGCAGGCAAATACCCCGCGCGCAATCCGGACATGAACCTTGCCGATCTGCGCGCCCAGGCCGCCGCCAACGCAAAAGGCGCGGCGGAACTCGCCCGCATGGTGCGTGAGTTCGGGCGGGATACGGTCAGCGCCTACATGGGCCATGTGCAGGACCACGCCGAGGAGGCCGTGCGCCGCGTCATCGGCAAACTCAAATCCGGCAGCTTCACCGCGCCCATGGATAACGGCAGCGAGGTGCGCGTCGCGGTCACGGTCGACACAAAAGCCCGCAGCGCGGTGATCGATTTCACCGGCACGTCCGAACAGCGCCCCAACAACTTCAACGCGCCCAGCGCCGTATGCCGCGCCGCCGTGCTGTATGTATTCAGAACATTGGTCGCCGACGACATCCCCATGAACGAGGGCGTGCTGCGTCCGCTCACGCTGAAAATTCCGGGTGGCTCGATGCTGAGTCCGAAGTTCCCCGCCGCCGTGGTCGCGGGCAACGTCGAAACCTCGCAGATCATTTGCGATTGTTTGTACGGCGCGCTTGGTGTGCTGGCCGCAAGCCAGGGCACCATGAACAACTTCACCTTCGGCAATGCGCGCCATCAGTACTACGAAACCATCTGCGGCGGTGCGGGCGCGGGCGATGGGTTTGGCGGCGCAAGCGCGGTGCAAACTCATATGACCAACTCGCGCCTGACCGATCCCGAAGTTTTGGAATGGCGGTACCCGGTCACGGTTGAAGAGTTTTCTATGCGCGCGAACTCCGGCGGCGCGGGCAAGCACGCTGGCGGCGACGGCGTGGTGCGCTCCATAAAATTCAACGAGCCGATGACCGCCGCGATTCTCTCCGGGCGGCGAACCACCGCGCCCTTTGGGTTGAACGGCGGCGAGAACGGCGCGCCCGGTGAAACAACCCTCACCCGCGCGAACGCCCCTGCAAACGAATCACCCCAAACCCTCGCCCCGACCGAGGAAGTTTCCGTTCAGCCCGGCGATGTGCTGACCATCCGCACCCCCGGCGGCGGCGGCTTCGGCGAGGTCTGAGAGCGCCGGGCCAACGCGGTCAGCCCCTTCCCCCAATTAACGGTACCAGGTATATTTAAGAGGTTTGGAGCGCTGGTTCAAAATCTTGAATTTTCGTGCAAGAAGCGCGTTTTAGGCGCTAAAACCGTGTTGGAAGCATGCAAAACTCGTGGAGTCTAAGCACAAAACCGCGCTTTCAGTGCGCAAAACGCCCGGCGCGATGGCGCAAATCGCGCGCTAAAGCTATGATTCGCCCGTAAAACCCCGCGCATATCACCTGTTTCACGCTCAAAATCCGGACTTTTAGTGTCTTTACCCTCCGAAACCACCGCCACCCCGCGTCAGGACGGCTTCTATTTACCCGCCGACGAGGGCCGTTTGGGACGCGCCTGGCTGCCCTGGCCGCGCGAATCCCATTCAAACCTGCGCGCAACCGTCGCCCAGATCGCCCAAATCATCACCGAAGTGGCCCCGGTGACGGTCATTGCCGCGCCGGGAGACGAGGCCGATGCGCGTAAATTGTGCGCCAGCGCCGCCGAAATCGAGACTTTGGATCACCAGACCCTGCGTTTGCGCGACGCCGGTCCCGCATTTGTCGTCGACGGCAAGGGCGGCTCGGCCGCCGTCGACTGGCGCTTTAACGCCTGGGGCGGTCGCGGCGACCACGGCCCGGCCGACATCGAACTTGCGCACGCGCTGCTCGGATTCGCCGAGGTGCGCCGCTTTCGCGCGCCGCTGACCATCGAGAACAGCGCCTTTTGCGGCGACGGCCACGACACCGTCATCGCCCTCGCGCCCGCCGTGTTCGACGAGAAGCGCAACGCGCACGTCACCCGCATGGAAGCGTTTTCCATTTTCACCTACTGGCTCGGCGCGGCGCGCGTGATCTGGCTGGAAGACGCCCACCCCGCCGATGAATTGCTCTGCGATGTGCGCGCGCTTGCCGCGTTTATCGCGCCGGGTTTGGTGGCCGTGAACGCCGCGCATCCCGATCATCCGCACGGCGACGTGTTACGAAAGACCGCTGAACGCCTCGCGAAAGCCCGTGATGCGCGCGGCGAGACGTTGCATCTCCTCACCCTGCCCGCACCGCCGCCGCTGCAAACGGTGGGCGCCGCGCCGCTCTCGTACACAAGTTTTGTTCCGATCAACGGGACGGTGCTCGTACCCGCATATGACGCACCCGCCGACGAACGCGCCGCCGACATTCTGGCCGGCGCATTCGAAAATCATCCGGTGATCTCGGTGCCTGCGCGCGCACTGGCCGAGGCCGGTGTCAGCTTGCCGAGTTTGATTCTGCCGCATCAGGCGCGGCTGTTAGAGCGCGACCGCGCCACCGTGTTGCCGCGCTCGGCCTGGGGTCAGGCCCCGCCGGATGTGGATGCGATCTTGCAAAAGTACATCGACATGGCCGAGGAAGACTCCGAGGCCGGTCGCTGAAATCGCTGCGCTATTTTGGCGCAGCCCCTTGTTGCTGCGGCGTGCTGATAAGCTGCCAAAACTTTCTGCGCAACAACGCCCCCTCCAAGCTAGGCACCATCTCCGGTACGACCTGAGGAAGCTGATCAATCGCCGGTTTGAGCGCGGGGTCATTCTTGATTTCCGGCTTGATGTACACTGCCGCGTCCTGCGCCGCACTGATAAACCCGGTGGCGTTGGTTATGCGCGCGCCCACATCGGGACGCACCAAATAATCCATTAATTTCAAGGCGCCATCTGGGTGGGCCGCACCCGCCGGGATCGCGCCGACGGCGTGCCACAACACTGCGCCCTCCGCCGGAATCGCATAGCCGATATCCCGCGCAGTGCCCAGGGCACGGCTCTTTGCCGCCGCTTGATAGGCGTCACCCGAGGCCGCCATCGCAAGACACACATCGCCGCGCGCAAGACCGTCCACCACATCCGGCGTCGAGAATTTCGCAATAGAAGACCGCACACCTTCCCATAACCGCGCGGCGGCATCGGTGTCTTCCACCGTCGCTGAATCATGCGGACGATTTAGATACGTCAGTGCGACGGAGAACACGCCGCCCGGCGCATCAACCACCTGTATGCCGCAATCGGCGAGCGCCTTTGCCGAGGCGGGGTCAAACAACAAGGACCACGAGTTCACTTCTGCATTTGCGCCCAGCCGCTCGGCCACCTTCATGCGATCAAAGGCAAGACCGACGGTACCCCATACAATCGGCAATGAATGCGCATTGTTCGCGTCATAAATTGCAGCGCGGTGCAGCGCCGCCGGATCAAGCCCCGCTGCGCGCTGCGCCTGATCGGCGGGAAGCCCCTGAAGCAACCCGCGCTCGATCATATTCGGCACGCTCATGCCGGAGGCAATCACCAGATCATAGTTCAGCCTGCCGCCGTCCATGATCGCCGTGAGATCTTCGAAAGTGTTGTATCGGTCGACCGAAACGTTGAGGCCGCTCTCGCTTTCATAGGCCGAAAGCACATCCGGGCCGAGCACATCGCGCCAAAGCAGAACGCGGACTTCGTTCGACGTCGCCGGCGCGGGATCAACCGCGACCGCGCGTCCTTCGGCCGCATCCGATTGCGCGGGCGGGGGCGGCGTTGGAACCGGCGCAATCACCAGATACGCGACCCAAGCCAACACCAGCGCTGCGCTCAGTACGACGGCGAGCGGCATGGACCGCAGCCCCTTGGACAGCGATGGCCGCGTTGAGGATTTCGAGGTCTTCGGATCAGTCATAATAGGCCCGTTATTCCCGCTTTGGCCTGCCCCCCGCAAGGAAAGAAACGTGACAGGGTTGTCAGAGCCTTGCCCTGCTCGCGGTCCACGGCTAGGTAAGGTGCCTTGCAAACGGAGACAAGTTTGACCGATCCCTTCACAAGCGATGTAGGCCCTAAAACCGCACTTATCACCGGGGCCGGGCGCCGCATAGGCCGAGCCCTCGCGGAAAGTCTGGGCGCTGCCGGCTGGTCTATTGCGATACATTATAACAGTTCGCAATCAGACGCCGAAGCCGGCGCTGCCGCGATTACAGCTAACGGTGGCAAAGCTGTCGCGCTAGACGCTGACCTCTCCGACCCGGCGGCCCTTCCAAGCCTTGTTTCGCGCGCATCCGAGGCTTTGGGCCCTATCGGCTGCTTGATCAACAACGCGTCCATCTTCGAGTACGACGACATGGCAACCGCCACGGCAGACTCGTGGGATGCCCATATGAACATCAATCTCCGCGCGCCGTTTTTGTTGTCTCAGGCCTTCGCCAAGCAACTGCCCGATGACACCCGCGGGGCCATTCTCAATATTGTGGACGAGCGCGTGTGGCACCTAACGCCGCATTTTACATCCTACACAGTGAGCAAGGCGGGCCTGTGGGCGCTCACCCAGACCATGGCCATGGCTTTAGCACCGCGCATCCGCGTCAATGCCATCGGCCCGGGCCCCACTCTGCCCAGCACGCGCCAAAGTCAGGCTCAATTTGACGCCCAGTGCGAGTCTATGCCTCTTCAACGAGGCACAAATCCTGCGGAAATTTGCGCAGCTGCAAAGTTTATTCTTTCCGCACCGGCCATGACAGGGCAAATGCTCGCCCTAGACGGCGGACAGCACCTAGGTTGGGGCCAAGCGTCCAACACCTTTAATCCCGACGAGTGAGTCTCGAAGGAAAGGACACAGATACATGACCAAAGCCCCTGTAATCGAACCGTTGAAGATTGCGGATGCCGCAGCAGGCTTGCGGCACGTATTTGTCCGCGACCTAGTTTTAGCCTGCAACATTGGAGTGCATCAGCACGAGAAAGGCCAGCCGCAACGCGTACGCATCAATCTCGATCTTGGCGTGTGGGAAGGCAACGGTCTGCACGGTGATCGGCTCGAAAACGTTGTCTGCTATGAGGACATTGTCACCCGCGTCCGCGCGGTGACCGCTGACGGGCATGTGAATTTGGCGGAAACCTTAGCCGAGCGCATTGCCGCGCTATGCCTGCAAGATCCCACCTGCCGCTCTGTTCGTGTGCGGGTCGAAAAACTCGACGTATTCGAAGATGCAAGCAGCGTCGGCGTCGAAATCGAACGGTTTGCCCGCACCCAACCTCGCTCACGTGGCTAGCGGCGCAACGGATTCAGAGTGGCCGCCCTACCAAAAGTGCGGGGCCCGGCACAAAAATGTCATAATTTCCGCCGCCCGAATCGCGCCCCGAGGAGATATCGGACTTCTGTCAAGGGAAGTTGTTCACAAGGGCGACATTCCATGAGGGCCTGTAGCAATAACGACATGTAACAGACCACAGGTCCCTCTATAGAATCTGTTAGAGCGATAATTTATATTTATAACAGTAGGTTACGATTTATGCCCAGAAATTGGGCATACAGAGGAGAATCCAAGAGGCAAGCCACGAGTTACGTCCTGCCGCCACCTTACCAACAGAGTTATCCACAAGTTTCGTGGATATCCACCCGCGGACCGCTCTATCACCGACATGACAGTGGTATTTCGGGGATATGACAACGCCAATACCGAGAGGTTGGATAACGGTTTTGCCGCGGAGATACCCCGCATTGACGACCGAATTCGAAGGGCTCACATAAAAGGATGCACGCTTCCTCCGGCTCACCCACCGAACCACCTGCGGACGACGATACGCCTCTAGATCACGCGGAAGATCGAGCGAGCCGAAACGGACTGGCCGTACTGACAAGAACGGTAAAGACGTTACCGCCGCGCCCCGGGGTCTATCGCATGATAGGAGCAGCCGGCGACGTCCTGTATGTGGGCAAGGCTAAAAACCTGAAAAAACGAGTGTCTTCTTACCTTCGGGTTGATCGGATGCCCGTCCGCTTGCAGCGCATGGTTTTTAATACGCACGCGTGCGAAATCGTTACCACTCACACCGAAGCTGAAGCGTTGCTGCTGGAAAGCAACCTGATCAAGCAGCTTAAGCCGCGCTACAACATCTTGCTGCGCGACGACAAATCTTTTCCTTACATTTTAATCGAAGGCGAGCATGAATTTCCGCGCATCGTCAAACACCGCGGCGCGCGCAAAAAGGGGCTTGAGCATTTTGGCCCCTTCGCCTCGGCCGGAGCCGTCAACAGCACGCTGACAGCTCTGCAGAAAGTGTTTCTACTCAGGACATGCACGGATTCGGTGTTTTCGAACCGCACGCGGCCATGCCTCCTCTATCAAATCAAACGCTGCGCCGCCCCCTGCGTGGGCTATGTCAGCCGGGAAGACTATGGAGATCTGCTGCGGCAAGCCCGAGAATTCCTGCGCGGCGATAGCCGTGCCCTTCAGACCGAACTGGCTCGGCGCATGGACGTCGCCAGCGCCAACCTCGACTACGAAGCTGCGGCAAGTTTCAGGGACCGCATTCGCGCCATGACAGCGGTGCAAGCCCACCAGGACATCAACGTGGAGGGTCTCGGCGAAGCCGACGTCATTGCTCTTTATCGGATCGGCAATCAGTCATGTATCCAGGTTTTCTTCTTCAGAGCCGGGCAGAATTTCGGTAACCGGGCTTACTATCCCGCACATGCCGCCGATGATACAGATGGTGAGATTCTGGAAGCCTTCATCGGCCAGTTCTACGCCTCCTACCTGCCGCCGAAAGAAATTCTGGTGAACACCCCCCCGCCGCACCGTGAAATTTTGGAGGCCGCGCTGGCTTTAAGAGCCGAACGGAAAATAAAGGTGTCGATGCCGCAACGCGGCGGACGACGTAATTTGATCGAGCACACCGCCCTCAATGCACGTGAAGCTTTGGAGCGGCGCCTTGCCGAAAACACAGCGCAACGAAAGTTGTTGGAAGGCACCGCCGAGGTGTTGAACCTCAACGCCCCCCCGGAGCGCATCGAGGTTTACGACAATTCGCATATTTCAGGGACCAATATGGTCGGCGCTATGATCGTAACCGGACCCGGCGGACTGATGAAAACCGCCTACCGAAAATTCAACATCAAGTCGGCGGACCTAACCCCGGGAGATGATTACGGCGCTATGCGCGAAGTTCTTTCTCGCCGGTTCGCCCGCGCCCAAAAGGAAGATCCAGACCGCACACTAGGCCAATGGCCGGATTTAGTGCTGCTTGATGGCGGGCAGGGCCAACTAAGCGCTGGTCAACGTGTCTTTGAAGACCTCGGTATCGACGACATCGCCCTAGCTGCCATCGCCAAAGGCCCTGACCGGAACGCCGGGCGCGAGCAATTCTTCCTGCCCGACCGGGCCCCCTTTACGCTGCCACTGCGCCATCCGGTTCTCTATTTTCTTCAACGATTGCGGGACGAAGCCCACCGATTCGCCATCACCACCCACCGGGCAAAACGATCAAAGGCCATCGGTCAATCGCTGCTGGATGAAGTGACCGGAATTGGCGCTGTCCGCAAGAAAACGCTTCTGCGGCATTTTGGCTCGGCAAAAGCCGTGGCGGGCGCGGGATTGGCCGATCTAAAGGCCGCCCCGGGAATCAATGCCGTCATCGCAAAAAAAATCTATGATCACTTCCATCCCGAGGGCTAACATCGCGCACATTTTTTTGAGGTCCGGCTTGCTGAACTTACCCAACATTCTAACGCTGTCACGTATCGCGATTATTCCCATCGTGCTGGCGACATTCTTTTTCGACAGCCCGGCGATGCGGTGGACGGCTGTTTCGCTGTTCACACTGGCCGGTGTTACGGATTTCTTCGACGGCTACCTCGCGCGCCGCGCCAATCAGGTTTCCCGTCTTGGCCGCTTTTTGGATCCGATTGCCGACAAGCTCCTGGTCGCCTCGGTTTTGCTTATGCTTGTGGGATTTCAACGCGTCGAGGAATGGTCCTATATTCCCGCGCTCGTTATTCTCTTACGCGAAATTCTCGTATCGGGACTACGGGAGTTTCTCGCTGAATTGCGTGTTGGCTTGCCTGTGACCAAATTAGCAAAGGGCAAGACTACCGTGCAGATGATCGCACTCGGCTTTCTCATTGTTGGAACAACGCTCCCCCTTGTCAAACCCATCGGAGAGGTTTTGCTTTGGATGGCAGCCCTGCTTACGCTGATTACAGGCTACGACTATCTAAAAGCCGGACTCAAACACATGAGCGGACCTGTACAACAAAGCGCGCCGACGCCCTCCCAAACCGACACAAGCCCTTAACGATACCGCGATGACCATTCTTTATTTTGCATGGGTCAAAGAAAAGGTAGGGCGGAGCGAGGAGACAGTGACGCCCCCGCCAGAGATCACTACGGTATCCACTCTGATGGACTGGCTGTCTGAACGCAGCCCCGGTCACGCCTCTGCCTTCGCCGACCGCACACTTATTAAATGCGCTGTTGCGCAAGTACATGTGGATCATACCGCCCGGATTGAGAGCGCCGATGAGGTCGCATTCTTTCCGCCCGTGACGGGCGGCTGACAGCGCTTCAACACGAGACGCCGGAAAACCTTTCGGCGAGATTAGTTAGAGCAAACAAGGTCGCACTATGCACACGGTCCGCGTACAAAAAGACGTGTTCAATTCCGGCGACGCAATCAACGTCTTTAGCGCCCGCAATTCGGGTTCGGGCGGCATTGCAAGCTTCGTCGGCCAAATGAGAGATTTTACCGGGCCGGACCGCGCCTCGGGTGCAGCGATTTCCCGCATGACACTGGAACACTATCCCGGCATGGCCGAGCGCCAGCTATCAGACCTTGCTGCCGACGCGCACGCCCGATGGCCTCTAGACGATATTCTAATCATTCACCGCTATGGCGATTTAAGCCCAGGCGACCCGATTGTTCTCGTGGCCGTGGCCAGCGCCCACCGCGAGCCTGCGTTTGACGCCTGCCGCTTTCTTATGGACTGGCTTAAAACAAAAGCCCCGTTCTGGAAGAAAGAGGTCTCCGCGGACGGCGCAAGCTGGGTCGAGGCCCAAGCAAGCGATGATGCCAAGGCCGCGCGCTGGGATCGTTAGCGAACGGGATGTTTATGCCGCGCTGGACGCGGCATCTACGCGGCCCACCAACGCATCGAAGTCGGACATCAGTGTGCGGCAGACTTCACCCGGTGTGAATTTGTACTTGTCGCCGACTTCGCGAACAGGCGTCACCTCAGCGGCCGTGCCAGTCAGGAAACACTCCTGAGCATCGGCCATCTCTTCGGGCATGATTGTCCGCTCAACGACTTTGTATCCGCGTTTTTTCGCCAGATCGATCACCGTACGGCGCGTGATGCCATCCAGAAAACAGTCCGGTGTCGGCGTATGGATCTCACCATCGTAAACAAAAAACACGTTTGCGCCGGTTGCTTCAGCAACATGGCCGCGCCAATCGAGGAACAGCGCATCATCATACCCAGCGCGCTCGGCATCGTGCTTGCTCAGCGTACAGATCATATATAGACCCGCCGCTTTTGCGTGAACCGGGGCCGTTGCCGGATCGGGCCGACGCCACTTCGACATAAACAATCGGATTCCTTTAAGCCGCGCCTCAAGAGAAAAGTATTGCGGCCAAACCCAACAACCGATGCCGACATGGATTGTCGCGCTACGCGCGGGCACACCCATTTGTTCACTACCGCGCCATGCGACAGGCCGAATGTAACCGTCGGAAATATTATTCGCGCGCAAGGTTTCAAGCGTTGCATCCGCGAGTTGCTCGGCAGTGTACGGAATTTTCATATCCAACACCTCGGCCGAATACAAAAGCCGCTCTGAGTGCTCTTTCAGCTTAAACGGCTTACCGCCATAGGCGCGAATACCCTCAAACACCGACGAGCCGTAATGCAAGGCGTGAGTCAGCACATGGAGCTTGGCGCCACGCCATGGCACCAATTCACCGTCCATCCAAATATATCCATCACGATCGTCAAAAGGAGGCGCGCTCATTGTGTAACCTCTGTACTTCTCTGTCCTTTGGGGATGCTGTTAGCAAATATTATTACCCGGTCAGGGCGGCATTCGTAAATCCGTAACATCACTCGGGCAATTAGTGCAACAATACTGACCTACTTTCTGGCAGTATAGAGGGAATCAATGCAAGGAGAAGCTCGGGATGCCTGATCCAAAAACCAGCGCTAACCCCTTGTTTCTGCGGGATGAAGACCTGCGACAGGGCATAGAATTGCTGTTCTTTGCCTACCGGGACTTCACCTCTCGCGGCGACGTCATTCTAGCGAAGCAGCATTTTGGGCGGGCACACCACCGGGTAATCTACTTCGTTGGGCGCTATCCGGAAATACCGGTTAGCGAATTGCTGGCGATTCTGGCCATCACGAAACAGAGCCTATCCCGCGTCTTAAGTCAGCTGGTGCGGGAGGGATATATCCTTCAAAAGCCTGGCATTTCTGACCGTCGCCAGAGACTACTGCAATTGACCGAGAAGGGGCGCGCCCTGGACCGGGAACTCACGACCGAGCAACGCGTCCGTATCGCAGCCGCCTATAAGGACGCGGGCGCTGTGGCAGTAGAAGGTTTTCGTAAGGTCATGCTAGGCATCATGGACACGCGGGCCCGCAAGCGCTTCCTGATGAAAGATAAGTAAGACCCGCCGGGCAGCGGCACTACCAAACTGAACCCCGACTCGGGGTCAAATTCCGGTACACTAGGAACTATGGACGAGATAGGGACATACCCGCCCCATATACTGGTGGTGGACGATGACAACCGGCTACGGCGGTTGCTGAAGAAGTTTCTGGTGGAAACCGGCTACATGGTTGCTGTCGCCGCGAATGCGGAGGAAGCACGCCGGCAAATGGGCGTGTTTCAATTCGACCTCTTGGTCGTGGATGTCATGATGCCGGGAGAAGACGGTCTTTCGCTCACCCGCAGCGTACGGCTCGAAAACACGGTGCCGATCCTCATGCTGACGGCGATGGGAGAAGCCTCGGATCGTATTCGCGGACTGGAACTCGGCGTTGACGATTACATGGCCAAACCGTTCGAGCCGAAGGAACTGGCGCTACGCATCAGCTCTATCCTGCGGCGCGCTCCGCCAGTGGACACATCGACGGCGCGAGAGCTGAAATTTGGTCCTTGCCGATACGACGTCGCTCTGCAGCGACTCACCCGGGACGGGGCCACCGTACACCTGACTGTCGCGGAGGCCGATCTCCTGAAAACTTTAGCGCTACGCGCCGGTGAGCCGGTTGAACGCACTAGCCTGGGCGCCCCGCTCGGACACGCGGGCAATCCGCGGACCATCGATGTGCAAATTACGCGACTGCGGCGCAAGTTGGAGCCTGACCCGCGTCAACCGCGCTATCTACAAACGGTACGCGGCACCGGATATTTGCTGAGACCGGACCCATAGATATGGATAAACCGATCGATATTCCCGCTGATCAAAACGCCGCGCCGCAGGCGGAGGCCGTCACGCCGATGTGGCTTCGCTGGCTAGACCCCGCACACCTTGAAAGGGTTATGCCGCGGACCCTGATGGCACGCGCGACTCTCACCATCATCGTGCCGGTCATTTTAGTGCAGGTAATTTCAACCTACGTTTTTTATGACAATCACTGGGACGTCGTGTCGCGGCGCATGGCAGCCGATCTCGCGGGCGATATCGCCTCTGTCCACGCTGTCATCGATACGTATCCCGCGACCGAACAGCGTACGTGGATGATCGAGAACACCCGGCAAACCATGGGGCTGGACATCACACTACAGTCCGACGCTGAACTAACCGGACCGAATGTCATGGATGGGAGTTCACCCTTAACCGACCCTCTGCACGCGGCACTCTGGCAAGCCCTTCACCGACCGTTCACCGTGGATCTATTCGAGTTTCGTACGGATCGCCTTGTGTCTATCCGTGTACAGATGGACGATGGCGTGCTGACCGTTCTGGTGCCGCGCCGCCGCGTTCTCAACAACAACACCTACGTCTTCGTTCTGTGGATGACCGGGTCGTCCATGCTGCTATTCGGGGTGGCAACGGCTTACCTGCGCAGCCAAGTGCGTACCGTCCGCCGGCTTGCGCAAGCTGCCGATTCGCTCGGCAAGGGGCGCGAGGGACCGGACTTTCCGGCGGAAGGTGCGTTTGAAGTGCGCCAAGCTGCGCGCGCGTTCAACATCATGCGCGAGCGCATTCAACGGCAAATAACCCAACGCACGGATATGCTGGCCGGTGTGTCGCACGACCTACGCACGCCGCTCACACGTATGAAACTTCAACTCTCTATGATGTCGGCCGCAAGCGCCGAAGATATCGCCGCCTTGCACGAAGACCTCGGCGACATGGAACGTATGCTGGAGGGGTATCTTGCATTTGCCCGCGGCGACGGCGCGGAAGAAGCAGCCCCCACCGACCTCGCAGCGCTGCTGGAAAGCCTCGTTCAGCGGTTTCGCCGCGAGGGTGCAGATATCTCATTACAAATCACAGATATTTCCACCCCCATCGCCATCAAGGCTCTCGCGTTTGAACGGTGTTTGGGTAACCTCATCGGTAATGCCGCCCGTTACGGCAACCAAGTGGCCGTGGCGGCTGCCCATTCCGGACAATATATTTTTGTAACCGTGGATGACGATGGCCCAGGCATCCCGGAAGCACAGCGGGAAGATGCCTTTAAAGCGTTTCACCGGCTTGAACCTTCACGCAATCCGATGACCGGCGGCGTCGGCCTCGGCATGACCATCGCGCGAGACATTGTGCGCGGCATGGGCGGTGAAATCACCCTAGGTGACAGCCCGACCGACGGACTGCGCGTTACAATACGGGTACCTTTGTAAGGCCCCGCGCGCTTGCAGTCGCGTATGGGCGGCGATACGGTCGTGCGCATATAGAAATTATCTGGGGGAGAGTAATCACATGACCGGACCAACACTTTCGCGGCGCACGATCCTTGAGGGAAGCGCAGCTGCCCCATTGCTCGGACTGGCATCGGCGGCGGCAAGGGCTGCTGAAATGGGCGGCGGCGAATCTGTGCCCGTCACGCCGTTCAAGATCGAAGTGCCGCAAACGCAACTCGATGACATCCTGAATAGAGTGCGCAATGTTAACTGGCCGGTATCACCGCAAACCCCGGACCCCTGGAAATACGGCGCCAGCCTCTCCTTCATGAAGGATATCCAAGACTACTGGCTAAACGAATACGATTGGCGCGAGCAAGAAGCCAAGCTAAACGAACATCCACATTTCAAAGCCAACGTCGCGGGCTATGACATTCATTTTGTGCATGTAAAAGGATCCGGCAAAAACCCACAGCCGATTATCCTCACTCATGGATGGCCGGGCTCATACATCGAATTCTTGCGCTCCGTTGACCGGTTGGCGCACCCCGAAAACTACGGCGCGCCGGAAGAGTTTGCATTCGACGTGGTGATTCCGTCGCTGCCCGGCTTCGCCTATTCATCGAAACCGGAACAGCCGATGAGCCAAAAGCTGATTTCACGCATGCTGGATCGGTTGATGGTCGAGGGCCTCGGTTACGACCGATACATCGCCCAAGGCGGCGATTTTGGTGCCGGCATTTCGATCGGGATGACTGCGGAAAGTCAGCACTGTGTAGCCGCCAACATCAATCTGGTGCTGGGCGTTGGCTCGCCACCGCAGAACGATGAAGAACGCGCCGCTCAACGGCAGTGGGACATGGTTTACAATACAGAGGGCGCTTATCAGCACATCCAGCGCACCAAGCCGCTGTCGCTGTCTTACGGCTTTTCGGACAGCCCCATGGCGAGCGCCGCATGGCTTATGGAGAAGTACCGCACGTGGTCCGGTGTTCCCAACGACAACCCATGGAGCGTCTACCCCAAGAGTCAGGTGATGAACATCATCATGACCTACATCACAACCAACAGCCTTGGTACGTCCACCTGGATGTACACGGGTGCAAACGGCGGTGAAGATGATGTGCTGCCCGCGCGGCGCGAAGCCATAGAAAAACCGAACGTCGGCGTCACACACTTTCCCAGCGAGCTGGTCTTTTGGCCGGAGAGTTACGCCGAACGTACGTACAACCTGCTGTCCTGGACGAACTTGCCGGCAGGTGGCCACTTCGGCGCTTTCGAACAACCGATCATCTTCGCCAGAGAGATGCGCGATTTTAGCCGCTTGCTGAAGGGACGCGGCATCTAGAGATGCCGAACCCCTAGCGCGGCTTTCGCACAAGGATCGATGCAATTGTCACCGCGCCCGCCTCAAGGTTGGCGCGGTGATTTTTTGTCATGATCTCCAGTAGCGAAGGTGTTCGCGGCGATGCCTTCACAGAATTCGGCACGGACAGCTTACGGCGATTAGCATCCACGTCTGCGAACCACGCAATCCCCTCGGCCGTTGCATCTTGCACTTCGCTAATTTCAAAGCCCGAAGTCTCTAAACATGCGAGCAGATCGTCTCGCGTACACAGAAAACTCGACTCCGCCGTAACCGCCCAGGGAACAGGGAAGGCAACTTCACTTGTCCCGCCGCCCACGGGGTCGTGAATCGCCATCGACGTACCCGCTTTCAACACACGGAAAAGTTCCGCGTACATCGCCCGTTTGTCCGGCACATTCATACTGACATGCAAATGCCAAGCCCCATCAAAGACCGCATCTTCGAACGGCAATGCCAAAGCAGACCCCTGACGAAAATCGACATTGCCGGACTGACCGGTCAGATCAGTAAAATAGATGGCGTTTTCAATGAAGTGGGGTGCAAGGTCGAGCCCCGTCACCCGGCAGCCCTTAAGATCAGCCAGCATGCGCGCGGGGCCGCCCATCCCGCACCCCACATCTAAAATGTGATCTGTAGGGCGCGGGGCCAGCATTTCGGCCATGCTCTGCGTGGCGACCGCGCCGCCGGTGTGAAACTGGTCGAACGGCGCCAATTGCGCAGGCGTTAGACCCTTGGCAGATATTCCGCGCTTGGCCAGCGCGGTCAAAATGGCCTCCCGGTCGCCAAACGCGCCATAGTGATTTTGAACGCTACGCTCGATGCCGCTCATACCAATTGTAACTCCAGACCAACACGCTGTTACGAAGGATAGCGCAGGTGAAAAGGACTCTTTGCCACATTCGTAAATAGGTTACGCTGAGTACGCGTCGCGGCCAATGATCGACATTCAGGGAGGAATTATAATGACGAGATCAGTTTACCGAGCACTCTTAGCATCGACCTTTTTAGTCGCTGCCGCGAGTGTCACACATGCGGCCAGCGCGCCGAAAATTGACGGCGATGATATTGGCGGCGTCGTAACCAGCGCCAACGGCCCCGAGGCCGGTGTTTGGGTCATCGCAGAGACACAGGATTTGGAAACGCAGTTTATCCGGATCGTCGTTACCGACGACGAAGGCCGCTATGTCGTTCCTGATTTGCCGAAAGCGAATTACAAAGTTTGGGTTCGTGGTTATGGCCTGGTGGATTCCGACACCGTGGAATCGGCACCCGGCAAAACCGTGAACTTGAAAGCCGTCGTAGCGCCGACCGAGCAAGCCGCTGCCGAAGTGTATCCCGCGCAGTACTGGTACTCGCTGGTAAAGCCACCGGCCGAAAGCGATTTCCCCGGAACCGGTCCCAGCGGCAACGGCATCTCACCGGGAATGCCAACACAGCAGCATTGGCTGCATCACATGCAAGAGAACTGCATGTTCTGTCACCAGATGGGCACCAAATCCACACGCATGTCCCCTGACATCGGAAGCTCAATTGAAGCGTGGGATCAACGGATTCAGAAAGCTCGCGGTGAAGGCGACATCACCATCAACAACGAAGGCCAAGCTCTCGCCACCACCATGAACAACAACATGACCCGTTTTGGCCGTCAGCGCGGCCTGCAGGTCTATGCGGACTGGTCGGACCGGATCAACGCTGGCGCCGTTCCAGAAGCACCGCCGCGGCCATCAGGCATCGAGCGCAATGTGGTTGTGACGGTCCGCGACTATGCGGAAGGCCGCTTTACACACGACATGGTCGCCAGTGACCGCCGCGACCCCACAGTCAACGCGAACGGTCCGCTGTATGGACTGGGTATGCTCGCGGGTTATCTCGACATCCTCGACCCGGTCGCCAACACAACCAGATCTATCCCGATTCCAGGTGTTGATCCGGTTACGCCTCATGATGAAAGCGCAAGAATTCACCACAATGAAATGGATGAAAAAGGCCGTGTGTGGATGGCAACGGTCAACCGGTCCGGCAAGATGCCTGAGTTCTGCTCAGACCCGAACAATCCGTACGCGAAGTATTTTCCGCAAACGGGGAAAACGGCACAACCGTTTCCCATGTATGACCCCGCCACCGACAAGGTCGAGGTCTTTCAGTTGTGCTCCGGCGGCAATCACGCTTCGTTTACAGCCGACGAAGACAGCACCGTGTTTCTCAGCAGCGACACGCGCGTTGTGTCCTGGTTCAAGACCAAAGTATGGGATGAAACCGGCAGCGTGGAAAAAGCACATGGCTGGTGCCCGATGGTCCTGGACACCAACGGCGACGGGAAGATCACGCCTAACCGGGAAGAGTGGAACCCGAATATCGAGGAAATAGATCCGGCTAAGGACACGCAATTCACCGGATTCCTCTACGGCATCAACGCCAGCCTCGACGGCGTCGCTTGGGCGGCCAACTACATTCCCTACGTGCCGAGCCGCATTGTCCGCACAGACCCCGGTTCCAACCCGCCGGAAACCTGTAAAACCGAAATCTACGAACCGCCATTGGTGGACGGCAAATATCTTGCCTATGGGGTACGCGGGATTGAAGTGGATAAGAACGGCGTAGCTTGGGCTGCCTTCTCGTCCGGTCATGTCGGCAAGTTTGATCGCAGCAAGTGCACGACCGTGAACGGACCGGAAGCAACCGGACAGCACTGCAAGGAAGGCTGGGAGGTTTACCGCGTCCCCGGTCCAACGTTCACCGACACGGACGTAACGCCAAACTTCGTCTATGGCGGCAACACCGACTTCACCAATTCCATGGGACTAGGCGAGAACACAATATTCTTCCCGGGCACCAACTCAGATTCGATTTTGGCAATGCCCGAGGCTAAAGGCGAGTTCTTGGAGTTCCGCGTGGCGTATCCGCAAGGGTTCTATACGCGCGACATGCACTTCCGCGTGGACGATCCCAATACCGGCTGGAAAGGGCGCGCCATTCACGCCACTTACTCCATGCCGAATATGTGGCACACGGAAGAAGGGGAAGGCGCCTACTCGAAGGTTGCTTCGTTCCAGATTCGGCCAAATCCGCTGGCCCACTAAGACGCTAGCTTAAGATGCTAAAACGGCCACCGTCGGAAAGATGGTGGCCGTTTTTTCATGTCATCAATTGTCAGATCGTAGCATCGCCTGGCTTTTCCCGCCGTCGATGAAGCGAGAACCCGGCAAGGCGTTCAGCCTGCGCCAAAGCACGATCTAAGGCTGCCATCGTTTTGGCAAGGTCAACGCTATCATCCTTCACCCAGGCTCGGAGAGTGTAAGCACCGACAGCAGCCAAGCCTTTAATACGCAGAAGCCCTATCAGGCCATCCGGGGAAATTCCGGCGGCTGCGAGGATCATAGAAAGCGAACGCCGTAACCGGCAGAGGGCGAGCGGAGCCGCACTCGGATCGCGCATGGTTCCTGCAATGACGGCCCGATAGCCTTCTCGGTGGGCGTTGAGAACATCAAAACGCCGCATCATGATTTCGAATAAGCGGTCCCGCGGCGTGTCATCGCCGTCAACTTCCTTAACATCAAGCATCGTCAAGGCATCGGCGCGATCCAGCAGGCGGAGCGCAAAATGCGCCTTCGTCGGAACAAGCATGAGGGTCTCACCGAGATCAACGCCGGCACGGGAGGCAATCGCGTCCATGGTCGTGTTCCGCCAACCAGAAAGAGCCGCCTCATCAAGGCCTGCATCTATAATGCGATCTAGAACTGAGCCAGTTGCCTGTTTTGTGCTCTGTTTGCGTTTAGCGGATGCTTTTGCCGCTGCTTTTTTTGCAGCCATGAGCGCCTCCCAAGTCGTCGTCTGCCGATAGGATCTTTTACAGATCGTTCCACCGCGTCACCCCAGAATCAAGGCGCTGCCATATCAATATGCAGTGGGCGAAATCTTAGCCCGCGAGGTCCTTGGAGCGCTTAGCGGCTGCCGCAACAGCCTGCTCCATCAACGGTTTAAGTCCGCCGTCGCCCATGAGGACGGATAGAGCGGCCGCCGTGGTTCCTCCGGGACTTGTTACATTTTGCCGCAGCACTTCAGGCACAACGCCCTCTTCTTCCAGCATCGCTCCCGCCCCCGAAAGCGTGGCGTACGCCAGGCGTGCGGCCAGATCCTTGGGCAAGCCCGCCCCGATGCCAGCATCGCGCAGACATTCCGCAAGCAAAAACACATAGGCCGGGCCACTGCCCGAAACCGCAGTGACAGCATCCATGAGAGCTTCGTCGGCGGTCCACTCCACATCGCCAACCGCGCTCATCAATACCTCGCAAACCCGCCGTTGCATGGCGCTGGCCGCAGGCACTGCGTACAGAACGCTGATCGCCTTGCCGACGGCTGCAGGGGTATTCGGCATGGCCCGAACAACGGCCGCGTCGGCTCCAAGATAGCTGCAAAAAGAATCGGTCGTCTTACCGGCGATCACGGAAAGGAACACCGGGTGATCTGCCGTAAATCGTGTGTAATCCGGAATGATTCCATCGGCGACCTGCGGTTTCACCGCAAATAAAATCACGTCGGGATGAAAATCGCGCGGCACGTCCTTTATATGCGGCAGCACAGTGAGGGCGCGATGTTCGGCGCATGCGTCAACTGCGGTACGGCCCGCAGGCTCGACAACGATGGCATCCACAGCCTTCAGCCCGCGTTTAAACCAGCCCTCCAACAGAGCGCCGCCCATACGGCCTGAGCCGACAAGAAGAATCGTACCTTCAATCATAAATCAACGATAGCACTCACGGCCCGCGTTGCTAAGGGGGAACAACACAAACCGAGAGACTTCTCAAACTGGAGTGAAATTAAGCCTGCCCGACGGTATCGAGCATGGAACTGGCGATGGCGTCCTCCGCCGTTCGTCCGCCCCATATGACAAATTGGAAGGCCGGGTAGTAACGCTCGCATTCCGAGATCGCGAGTTCCATAAGCTCGCCTATAAGGTCCTGATCCAGGCCTTCCGATAACCGCACTGTATGGCGAAACATCGGAATGCCCTCTTCAACCCAAATGGCGAAATGACCCATCCACAAGCGCTCGTTCAACTTAGCCAACAACTCATAGACATGAGTCATCAAACGAGGTTGCACGCGCATATCAAGAGCGCAGGAAAAGTGCAGAGCGCTGAGATCTTCAGACCACGCAAAAAACATTCCGTAGTCACACCAGTTGCCGGGAGCTTCCACGGCCACCTCGGTCTCGCAACGTCGATCGTAGGTCCATTCCCGTCCGGAAATAACATCCTCGACCAAATCAATGGGATTGATCGTCCGCGTGGACGGGCTGCTGAGCGTACCTGACTGCATAAAAGCCCCCCAAGAAAGCCCGGAACACTATGGGCTGCCCCTCGGTTATCTAACGATCTAGATTCAAGATATAGTAGGCATTGGGAGCCCGCAACACAAAATCATGAAGGTTTCTGCCGAGTCGCGGGAGACAGCAGGAAACCGCGAAAAATTCACGAATGCCCGAGATGAAATAGCCGGAGCGAAGCTGTGGATAACCGCATCAGCTCGGACACGCGGTCGCGGCGAACGCTACGCCTGCGACGATTTCTCGGAAAGCACTTGCTCCAATTCTTGCACACGCGCTGTCAGACGTTCTTGTTCCGCGCGTGCGGTCGCGGCCATTTCTTTAACCGCATCGAATTCATCACGGCGCACAAAATTGCCATTGGCCATAAGCCGCTCCACACGATCGCGGATCAACGCTTCCATTTCCTGCTTCAAGCCGGAAACTGCGCCAATTGCGCCGCCTGCAACATGCGCAATGTCATCAAAGATTCTCTTTTGGCTTTGCATCACAGTTTCCTTCGCTCAATGTGCAGCGTACTTGGACATGATAGTATCTGAACATCCGGGTTTCAGTCTAACATTGATCTACAGCGCCGGGCGGTGCTGGCCGTCCGCACTCAAAAGGTTCTCATGTACGTTGTCACCGGCGCCGCCGGATTTATCGGCTCAAACCTTCTCGCAGCTCTGGAAGCGCGCGGCATCGGACCCCTGGCGGCCGTCGACCGCTGCGACGACCCTCACAAGAACCGGAACCTCGCGAAGCGTCACGGCATAGAACTCGTCGCACCTGAAGACGTTCTCCCGTTTCTCGGCAAGCATGCATCCGTCGTGGAGGCTGTTTTCCATCTTGGCGCACTGACATCGACGACCGAACGGAATATCACCCGCCTGACGGAAGTGAATGTTCACCTAAGCCAGGCGCTGTGGACATGGTCCGCCGCTCAGGGCAAACCTTTCATCTATGCATCGTCCGCCGCCACATACGGCGATGGAGCCAACGGCTTTAACGATGACGACAGCGTCGAAGCCCTTTCACGATTCAGCCCTTTAAATCCTTACGGGCAAAGCAAGCATACCTTTGATCTCTGGGTTGCGAATGAGGTTGCCGGGGGCGCCGATGCGCCGCCCATCTGGGCAGGACTTAAGTTTTTCAATGTGTACGGGCCGAACGAGTTTCACAAGGGAACCCAGGCCAGCCTAGTTCCGCAAATTTATCGTAGCGCGGCATCCGGCGAGCCCTACGCGCTTTTCCGGTCACACCACCCAGATTACACGGACGGCGGCCAAAAGCGCGACTTCGTGTTCGTTGACGACTGTTGCGATGTGATGATCTGGTTGATGGAACAAAAGGAAATCGGCGGTATTTTTAATTTGGGCACTGGCGCGGCACGAACGTTCCTCGACTTGGCCACGGCGGTTTACCGGGCGACCGATCACGAACCGAGTATCGTCTATAGAGACACGCCCGCTGACATACGCGATCAATATCAGTACTTTACCGAAGCACGTATGGACCGCCTGCGCGCAGCAGGGTATTTAAAACCATTCACAAAACTTGAGGACGGGGTCGCCATAACAGTGCAGAACTACCTGTCTCAAGATGACCCATACCGCTGAGTGCTATGCTAGCCATTCCCTTCCCAGCCATTGACCCAATCATATTCGAAATTGGCCCCTTCGCATTGCGTTGGTATGGACTGGCTTACGCCGCCGGCTTGTTCGCGGGTCTGTATTACATCCGCTGGATGGTAGGACATCCGCCCGCGTTGATGACAAAACTGCAGGTGGACGACTTTTTATTATGGACATTGGGCGGTGTCGTTTTAGGCGGACGTCTCGGCTACGTCCTTTTTTACAAACCTGAATTCTATTTATCTAACCCTCTTGAGATTCTGAAAATCACGGAGGGCGGCATGTCGTTTCATGGCGGCTTGCTGGGTGTGGTCGCCGCTATCATGTTGTTCGCGCGCGCCAAGAAAATAGATCAATGGTATATCGCCGATAACATCGGCTGCGCCGTACCGATTGGCCTTGGCCTCGGGCGCTTCGCCAATTTCATTAACGGCGAGCTTTGGGGGCGGGTTGCGCCAGACCTGCCCTGGGCCATGGTTTTCCCCGGCGGCGGCCCTATACCGCGCCATCCCAGCCAGCTCTACCAAGCCGGATTGGAGGGTGTCGCGCTTTTCATCATCATGCATCTGCTGTGGCGGAACAAAACAATCAGAGGCCGCACCGGAACGCTGACTGGATGCTTCCTCATCGGTTATGGCGTCTTCAGATCCGTCGCCGAATTTTTCCGTGAGCCCGATTCTTTTATCGGCCTGCTGGCCGGCGGGACGACCATGGGTCAATGGCTGTCCCTGCCCATGATTCTATTCGGGATTTTTTGCATCTGGCGCGCCAAGCCGGTTGCCGCCGCGACATGACCGGCACAACTGCGGCTGCGAGCGCGCTTGCGGATCAGCTGAAGGGTCACATCCGTCAACACGGCCCAATTGCAGTTGCCGACTACATGAGCACAGCCGCTGAAGCGTACTATGCCCAAGGCGATGTCTTTGGCACGGACGGCGACTTCACCACCGCACCGGAAATCAGCCAGACCTTTGGTGAAATGATCGGTTTATGGAGCGCGGTGACCTGGCAAGCGATGGGAGCCCCACAGCCCTTCCGGCTTGTGGAATGCGGACCGGGTCGCGGCACACTGATGGCCGATGCCCTACGCGCCGCAAATCAAGTTCCGGGCTGCCTTGAAGCGGCAGACGTGCATCTCGTGGAGCGCAGCGCAGCGCTGATCGGAATGCAACGCAAAGCCCTTAGGGAACATAAGGTGACGTGGCACAGCAGCTTCAGCAGTTGTTCTGATGGCCCCATGATTCTGCTGGCCAATGAGTTTCTCGACGCCCTGCCCGTTCGGCAATTCGAGAAAACAGAAAATGGATGGCAGGAACGGTGCGTCGGCCTCGACGCCTTAGGGCAGTTTGAATTCACACTGCGCCCATCTACAAATGCAACACTCAATGCGCCCATGAACGCAAGCATCGGCGATATCTTCGAAACCTCTCCCGCCGTTATAGAATTTACAACTTCCGTAGCCGCGCGGATCGTCGAACACGGCGGGGCAGCCCTAATCATCGATTACGGTCACAAAACGTCAGCCGTGGGAGATACCCTTCAGGCCGTAAAAAGACATAAGCCGCATCCCGTCCTAGAGGCGGCGGGAACCGCAGACATTACCGCTCATGTCGATTTCGAAGCTGCTGCCAAGGCGGCTCGTTCAGCCGGCGCAAAAGTTTTGGGGCCGGTTGAACAAGGCGTTTGGCTGAAACAGCTTGGCATCATCGTGCGCGGGGCACTCCTTGCAAGGGGTAAAGCTCCGGACGTCGCCAGGAATATCGAATCCGGAATTCGGAGGCTGACCGAACCCGACGGAATGGGGGCCTTGTTCAAGGTTATGGCCGTCACGCATCCGGACCTCGCGCCGCTTGAAGGCTTCAGTCAGAATAGCGAGCCATGACCAAAGCAATACTCCACGCTTCCCCCTTGCAGGCTCTGTCCGGAATTCGGCATGGCTTTTTCACGCGCAGCGGCGGCGTCTCTTCGGGTCTGTATGAGTCGAACAATTGCGCCTTCGGCTCGGACGACGACCTAAGGAACGTTTCAGAAAATCGTACGCGGTGCGCCGAGCAACTCGGCATGACGGCACTTGTCGGTGTTCATCAGCAACATACACCCGATGTCGTCGAGGTGGAGCGGGCGTGGGTGCATGCCGACGCCCCGGTCGCAGATGCGCTCGTCACGCGCGCACGCGGTATCGCCTTGGGTATTTTAACGGCAGATTGCGCGCCGGTCCTTCTGGCTGACGATACTGCGGGCGTTGTCGCCGCCGCACACGCAGGATGGAAAGGCGCGTGCAGCGGCGTTCTTGAGAACACGGTCAAGGCTATGCACGGGCTCGGCGCTGACCCAGCGCGCATCATTGCCGTTATTGGCCCCTGCATTGCCCAGGCTTCCTATGAAGTCGGGCCGGAATTCCAGGCACGGCTTGTCAAAATGGACCCGGGCTTCACACGCTACTTCACGGCAGCAAAAGCGAACGGACACACACATTTCGACCTCGCCGCCTTTGCCGCCGATCGGCTGCGGGCTGCGGGCGTGAAGTCGGTATCCCTTCAAGGCGACGACACGTGCGCAAACGAAGATCTTTTTTTCAGCTATCGCCGCTCGGTGCTGCGCGATGAGCCTGACTACGGACGGCAGTTGTCCGCCATCGGTCTTACGGCGCCGTGAAGCAGGCCGAATAAAAATGAAATTCGCCTCGCACTATCTATCCGTTGTCGCAGCGCTCATCTGCATGAGTGTCTTGGCAGGCTGCGGTCCCCTGCCGCAGCCTTTCCGGGGCGCACCGTCCATTGCGAGCAACAATCCATTGGTGGATGTGCCCACGGCCGTGGGCATTGCCGTGCTCCCCATCAAAGGCGCGCCGGAGCCGTTCAACGAAGATATGAGCATCGCTGTCGCCGAACAGTTGCGGCAACTCGAAATCCCCGCTGAGGCCGTGCCCTACAATGCCGGGCTGGGTTTTTCGCTGGAAGGCTGGGCAGAGACCATCGAACAGTCTCCGGCCGGTGTATCCGTCGACATTGTCTGGACTTTGCGCTCACGCGCCGGCGCCACAACCGGCACATACCGCCAGCAAATCACCCTAGCCGAGTCAGCGTGGCGCGACGGAGATGCGCTGGCCGCAACCCGACTGAGCGAAGAGGCTGCGAGGGCCGTGATCGCTATGGTGGGCGGCGATGTCGCACCGGTTAGAGCTCTGCCCACCCGCGCCGCGCCGACACCGAATTATCCCACTGTCTCGGTTCGCCCGGTCGAAGGCGCGCCCGGCGATGGCCGGGAAGCGCTGATGCTTGCGGTGCTGCAAAGCCTGTCTTTGAACGGCGTTCCGCGCGACGATATCAACCCGGATGTTGTTCTGACCTGCGAGATTATCAGCACCCCTTACGATGCCCGATTGCAGCATGTGCAGATCATATGGCACGCGATTCTGCCGGACGGCGCTGAACTCGGCACCGTGCAAATCGACAACACCATTCCCGTCGGCACACTAGATGGCACATGGGGCGCGACGGCCTTTGCGATTGCCGACGCGGGCGCGCCGGATCTCCTTAATTTGCTGGCCTCTGCGCCGGACCTTGAGAAGGCTGCAAACCCCTGACCACGCGCGCATCCAGCGCGCATCACAGC